>NZLE01000065.1 GCA_002692605.1 Opitutia bacterium | reverse complement strand
ACGAAGAAGCGCACCAAGTCCTTGGTCTGAAAATCCGCCTGCAGACGAGTGACCGAAACCGCCTGCAATTCCCCTTTCGCCAAGTCATCGGGATCGTGCAGCAAATGAATTCGCTCGACTTCAAGGAAGCTTTGGTTCTCCTTCAAGCGGAAGTTGGAAAGTTCGCTACCCCAGGGGTTCAATTTTGACACTTCCAGACTAAAGTCAGCGATACCCGAATCCTTCGCCATTCGATGCACCCCCCACTCCACCAAANTGGGGAGAAAATACCAACTAATTGCGAGCAAACCGACGCAAGCGAAGAGAATCCCGGCAAATAACTGCTTCAGTGTAATCTTTCTTCTTTTGAATGACATGATATCCCGACCCCACAAAACATGAACAGATACGACATTCTGGAAAGCTCAAAAATAAGGAAACCCACTTGCGCTTGAAAAAAAAGTCTTTTTCGCGAATGATGGATAAAAATGATAAAAGTCGGATTCATAGGAGCGGGCGACATCGCCTATTTGCACGGAGAGGGGGTCCAATCCTCCTCCAATGCCGAACTGTATGGCATTTGGAATCGCACGCGNTCCAAAGCCGAGGAAAAGGCTTCTCTCTTTGACNCCCGGGTCTTTGACTCCCCGGAGGATCTGATTGAGGCAGTCGACGTGGTCTACGTTCTCACCAACATGGAAACGCATCATGCCTATTGCATGCAAGCCATCGAAGCGGGCAAACACGTCCTGGTCGAAAAACCNACCGCAGTGACCATTGAGGAAATCGAAGAGATCAAGGCCTTCGCCCACCAAAAGGGGGTCCAGGTCGCTCCCGTGCACAACTACGTTTACGAGGCCCCGGTGATGCGGGCGAAGGAACTGATTGAAAGCGGAAAATTGGGAGATCTCGTTTCCATCTACGTCCTCTACAACATCCACCATCCCGAAGAGGTTGCCGCCCGCTATCCCGGAGTCATTCGCCAAATCCTCACCCATCATGCCTACTGCACCCTCTATCTGGTTGGACAACCCCAACTCGTTTCCTGCATGAAAGCCACCGTCAACGACGGTTCCGTCCCACAGGAAAACCTTGCCATGGTGACCATGAAAATGTGCAACAACGCNCTTTCCCACCTGTGCGCCAGTTTCGCATCCGACGACCATGCGGGAGACCCTTGGACCTTTATGATCAAAGTGATNGGCACCAAAGGAGCCACCCGCTACAGCTACCGGGACTGGGTCGAAAACACTCCTGCCGTGGTTCACTCCCAAACTTACTCCGCGTATCCCTACACCATTCGTTCCGTGGGGAAGTATTTTCTTGAGGAAGTCATTGGCAACCGGCGCGCTCCCCTTTCCAGTTTGGACGATGCCATCACCTGCATGAGAATCATCGAAGCTTGCGAACAATCGGTTGAGGAACAAAGACACGTCTCGCTCTAAGGTGGGACAAATCGAACTCTTATGAACGAGGTCATTGCGACCTGGAGGGACTCGCTTCATCAGGTTCTCGATCTCTATGAAAGGAAGCGGGGCTCTCTTTTGGTTTTCTTTCCCCTCCTCTTTCTCTTTTTCGTCCTCCTGAACGTCGCCTGTTACTGGTGGGCAATTTACACCGCCTTCCCACATTACATGCAGACTCATGAGGCCTCACACTACCTAAAGTTGCAAATTCCGGTAGGGTTTCTGGGGGCCCTTTTCGACAGCTTATCCTTTTTCGTCACCCTCTGGATCATCCGGCGGGCGCTTGCATCGGTCCGTACCGCCGAATACGTCATGCACCTCTCACTCGATCTGGTCGTCGGGGTACTCGCAACCTTATGGGTTCTGTTCGTCTTCTCGTTCGGAGGCTGGCTGATCAGTCTCTGGGAAAACGTTCCTGAGGAGCTTCTCGAGCGCGGCAACAAGTACACCAACCGAGCGGTTCAGGCNATTCAGGATCCTACCGGCAGGGAAAATGCGAAAAATATCTATTTCGGACTGATCATNGGAGTTTCCGCGGCCCTTCCCACCTGTCTTCATCTCTTCCTTTTCCTCCTTTCGATCATCCGTAAGGCNAAAAAAACGCTCTTTACCTCGCCAAAAAGCGGCTCGGACCAGGAAGATTCAACCGGCATGGATTGATCGCTTGCCAAAAACACCATTCCCCCTCATCGATGGAAGTATGAAAAGAAGATCATTCATCCAACAAGCCTGTGGGCTTTCCCTATGCCTACCCGCCTTCGCTCGCTCCGCCGGGACTCCCTACCTCGGACAAATCGGGCTTCAACTTTACACCTTGCGCAAAGCCATCGCCGAGGATCTCAAGAAGACCCTTGGCGAAGTTGCCAAAATCGGCTACCGACAGGTCGAGCCCTATGGGTTTCCCTCCCCCCAGTCCATCGACATGATCAAACGGGCCAAAGACCTGGGCATGCGGGTGCACTCCTCTCACTTCACCTGGGATTCGCTTTTGCATCCGGAAAAAAAGGGCATGCGTCCCTTTGCCGAGGTTCTCGAAACCGCCCNCNAACATGAACTGACTGATTTGGTCGTCCCTTATCTTCACAACGAAGACCGCAAGGATCTTGAAGCCTACAAAAANACTGCGGAGACTCTCAACCGCGGAGCGGAACTCTCCGCCGAAGCGGGCATCCGCCTTGCNTACCACAACCATGCCTTCGAATTCAAACCCATGACCCAAGGAAAAACCGGCTATGACGTTTTCGTGGAATCCTTTTCCCCGCGAATGTTCTTCGAAGTCGACGTATTCTGGGTGAAGCTTGGGGGNGTTGATCCCATTGCCCAGTTGGCAAAACTGGAAAATCGCGTTTCTCAGCTTCATCTGAAGGATTTGCAAAAGGGTTCGACATGTCCGAATTTCGACAAAGTACAACCCGAAGCCTTCGATGAAATCGGAGACGGCATGATTCCCATGATTCCAATTATGCAAGCCGCCCAAAAATTCGGAGTCAAGCACTGCCACGTGGAGCAGGACCACTCCCCCGACCCATTGGCCAGCGTAAGAAAAAGTCTGGATTTCCTTAGGAGCCAATGAGATTCGGACTCTGCTGCCTGGTTGCCCTTTCGGCTTGGCCGCTTCTCGGTTCGGTAAGGAANGTTCTCCTGATCGTCTCCGACGACCTTAAGGCAGATGCAATCGGCTGCTACGGTAACCCGATTGCCCGGACCCCCCACNTCGATCAATTGGCCGAGCAAGGAACNCTCTTTGAAAACGCATACTGTCAGGGCACCTGGTGCGCTCCCTCCCGCGCAAGTTTCATGCGCGGACGATACCACGGAGGGAAGGAGGTCACCTGGGGCGAACATTTTCAAAAGCACGGATTCTCCAGCACGCGTGTCGGTAAGATTTTTCACATGCGGGTACCCGGTGACATCATCGACGGNACCGATGGTCAGGACGTCCCTGCCTGCTGGTCGGCCAAGTACAACGTCCCGGGCAAGGAAGCCCACACACCCGGCAAGTACGCCTGCCTCAACCTGAACCGTTTCACCACCGAACTGGAAGGACGCGAATCCACCCGAATGCCCAACCGAATGTTCGTCACCGTAGAGTACGAGGGTGATGGATCCGACCAACCGGACTGGAAAACCGCCACTAAATCCATCGAATTGCTCAAGCGTTTCAAGAAGGAAAAACAGCCTTTCTTTCTTGCCGCCGGTCTGATTCGCCCGCANTACCCGAACGTCGCTCCGAGCCAATATTTCGATCTCTATCCCTATTCCGAAATGAAGCTTCCGGAAGTTCGCCCGGACGATTGGAAGGACATGCCCAAGGCAGGGATTTCCNATTCCAACTCGATGCATTTCGGCATTGACCGTTTTCCCGACAACCAAAGAAGAATGTGGTCGGGATATCTGGCCACCGTCACTTACATGGACGAACAAGTGGGCAGGATGCTCAACGCTCTCGACGAACTCGGTTTGGACAAGGAAACCCTGGTCATTTTCACCAGCGACCACGGATACCTCTTGGGCGAACATCACTTCTGGCAAAAGGGCAATCTCCGAGAAGAAGTCACCCGTGTTCCCCTGATCATTCGCTCGCCCGGAATGAAAACGGGAACAAGTTCATCGATCGTGGAATTGGTGGACATGTTTCCCACGGCTTGCGAGNTCGCAGGTTTGCCAATCCCNTCCAGCGTGCAGGGCAAAAGCCTCCTTCCGATTATCGCCAAGCCATCGTCCATGGTCCGAAATTCCGCGCTTTCCTTCGTCAAACAGGGAACTTCGATGCGCTCCAAACGCTGGTCCTACATGCGATACGCGGATGGCAGCGAAGAACTTTATGATATGGCAAAGGATCCCAAACAATTCGTTAATTTGGCGAAATCCACGGAAGCAAGCGAACAAATGAGGAAGGCCCGCAAGGCCTTCGATCTGCGAATACGGGAAATCCGCTAAGCCTTACCCAATNTTTTTTCATAGAGACCGAACTTCCTCCGCCGCGGCGAGGAAAAGATCGCAAAAGGCGTCNACCGAATGGTCAATCGGGTTCGCATACCCACCGCCCATGAAAAGAAGCATCGGCGCACCCATTGCCTTGCGCCATGAGAAGACGCTTTGGTTTCTCTTTTTCAGACCCTCCCTGCTCAAATCAAGGAGGCCGAGCGCATCGGAAGCCAACCCGTCCACTCCCGCTTGAAAGAAAATCAAATCAAAATCCTCNNCGGACAACTTATCCAAAACCTTATCCAAGGCATTCAGATATTCGGCGTCTCCGGTTTCGTTTTCAAATTCTAGATCCCAGTCACTGATTTGCTTACGGAAGGGAAAGTTATTTTTTCCGTGGAGCGAAACGGTATACACTCGCTCGTCGTCTTGGAAGATTTTTGCAGTACCATCCCCTTGATGCACGTCTAGGTCCAAGATCAACACCCGCGAGACTTCGGGTTGCAAGAGAGCTTTTTCGGCGCAGATCGCCAAATCGTTGAAGATGCAATAGCCCGCACCCTCAGCCCGGAAGGCATGATGAGTGCCACCCGCCATGTTTCCCGCCAGAGTTTCACCGGCAAAGACTCTTTCCAGAGCNTCCAAGGCTCCTCCCGTCAANCGCAAGGTACGNTCCACGATTCGATCCTTCCAAGGNCGAAGACCAATGCGCCGAATTTCNTCCTCCCTCAACTCAAGATTAAGGAAGCGGGAGACGTAATCTTCGTCATGGGCAAGCAAAAGTTCGCTCTTGGCNGCAAGCCTTGGGGTTTTCCATCCGATCAATCTCTTCTCGTCCGCTTCAACCAAGCGCTNATGNAGCTTGGCGTACCGATCCACCGGAAAACGNGCGGAGGGGTCCAATCCACTTGAGTAGATTTCATCGAAAAAGAGGGTGAAAGGGGGATTTGGCATGGATTTAGCAGACGGATTTGATTCTTTTTTTAATCTTATTATCATAANCAAAATGAGTTTACAAAATGCATTTATCGGCTCGCTGGCGGCAGACGCCTTTTCCATGCCGATGCATTGGTATTATGACGTCAATGCCTTGGATGCCGATTATGGTTCGGTCACCGGGTATCATGCTCCCCTATCCCCTCATCCCGACAGTATTTTGTGGCGGTCGNTCTATTCCGCCACCGGACCAAAGGCTGACATTCTGCACGATCAAAAGGAGTTTTGGGGAAAGAGAGGGATTCATTATCACCAAAGCCTCAAAGCCGGTGAGAATACGCTCAATTTGCAACTCTCCGCCGAGCTNTATCGGCACATTCTTTCACAAGGGGCTTTCAAGCTCGAAGCTTGGCTGCGCCGGTACGCCGAAGTGATGCTCACTCCCGGTTGGCACAACGACACCTATGCGGAGGAATACCACCGAGCCTTCTTCCAAAACTATGCGGGTGGAAAACCTCTTNTCTCATGCGGCACCAAGGATTACCACATCGGAGCATTGAGTATGATTCCCGGTCTGCTCGCCGGTTTGGAGGCAACGGGAACCACCNTGCCTGCCGCTCAACTTGAGAGCGTCCTCAGTTTGGTNCGTTCCACTCANAATCATCCCGACTCNCTNCGGGCCGCCACCGACNTGACCCGTATCCTTTCCNCANTGGCCGGAGGAGCATCGATTCGGGANACCATCAGTCAATTNTCCCTTCCCGGAGTCTCCATCAAAAAGTTGCTCAAATGGGAAAGTTTCGAGGATCGCAAGGTCGTGGGAAATACCCTCAGTACTGCCTGTTATCTACCCGAATCCTTTCTCGCCTCTCTACATTTCGCATGGAAATACCATGACGACTTTTCCGCTGCGATNTTGGCAAATGCCCGGGTGGGCGGCGACAATTGTCACCGCGGCGTGGTTCTCGGATCCATCATCGCATGCAGTCACGGAGTGCCCGATCGGTGGTTGGATGGATTATTGGCTCTTTCCAAAACTCCCTCCCTGCAATTTATCGATAGCCGTCCTCAGATTTTGAATAGAGCCAGTTGACCCGATGGCTCTCGATTTTTTTTCGATCTCATTCTCTTGCGGGAGCCATGCGTTTGGAGAACATCTGNAGTAATTCGCCTGCCTTCAGCACTCCTTCGAACCTCATAAATCCGCTCCTTCATGTNCTTCGCTTGGCTGGAAAGTCGAATAATTGCCGGGTCATAACCGCGGACAGGATGATTTTCGATCTCGGCAATTTCGACCGTCGCGCAGTCTCGTAATTCGGGAATCCATTTTCGAACGAAGACTCCGTCCGGGTCCTGATCGAGAAATTGCTTTTTCGGACTGTATACGCGAAGCGTATTGAAACCNATGACTCCAGCCTGCATTTGCAACTGNGAAAGATGAATNCCCGGTTCGTAATCGAGAAACCTTTGAGCCAAGGGAGGGTGAATGAATCGCCAGGACAAATGCAGCCCGAAACAGGCGAAACTGACCACCATGGCCCTCATCCTAAAGTTGAGGAACCCGGTTTCAGAAAGGCAGCGCATACAGGCATCAACCATTGGGAAACCGGTGTGCCCCGAGAGCCATGCTTGAAGAAGATCATGATCCTCTCGGTAAGGAATGTCTTGGTATGCGGGATTCAAAGGTAACTCCTCCAATCGTGGAAATGCCTCCAACCTCTGGATGAAATGGTCTCGCCAGTGCAACCTTGATTGAAAGGCCCGAAGACTCCGCAACCATCCACCTCGGATTTTCTCTTCCTTGAGTTTCAGAATGCGACGATCCAGTTCCTGAAAAACCGTCCGCAAACTAATGGTTCCCCATGCCAAATGTGGAGATAAACGCGAGCCGTGCATAAAAGCCTCATTTGGGGATGAAATCCCCCCCGAATATCCCTGCCCCCGATGATGCAGAAAACTTTCCAGAGTCTTCCAAGCTTCCCGTTCGCTGACTTTCTGTAAGGCTGGCATGGGCGAACGTCCGTTAAATTTGGCAAAACCATTCACCAACTCATTCCATGCCCATGGTTTGCCGAGCATGGGCAACTGAGATGGCGGTTTGAGTTTTGAGGGAATGGAAAGCGTTTTCTGTCTGCGGTAATCCGCTTGCCTGAGCTTGACCCGTCTTCTATCTGCGTTTCCTCCACGCAAGACCGAACTGGCATTGAACTCCCGCCACCGAACGCCCCTGTCTTTGCACCACTCCGCAACCCTCAAGTCCCGATCGTAGGTGACCAAGTTGCCAGTCTCCTGATGCGAATACAGGACCTCGAAGCGGTATCTCCTGCGCAAATCCTCAAGTACCTCGATCACTTCTCCGCATTCTTCCAGCAAAGGGCATCCGCGGACGCGTAGGCTTTTTCGCAGTTCATTCAAAGCCTGCCACTGAGCTTGCAGGTGAAAGGCGGAATAATCGTGATAGGACAGGATACCGTTTTCCCAACAAAAAAAGGGCAACAACTCTTCACACTCATCTAAACCGGTTGCGAGACATTGGTTGTCGGAGATCCGAAAGTCCCTCTTGATCCACCAAATGCCTTTCACTTTTTTCTCTTCCCTCTCGCTGATCCACCACACTTTTTGGAACAGTAGGCAACTTCTTCCCAAATACCCCGTGACCTCCATTTCCTTCGATTATCGAATGAACGCCCGCAGCGTCGGCAAATTTTGGTTTCAACTGGTTTAGCCTTCATCGTCAGTATGCCATCCAAGATGCCAGAAAGGCTAAGGTCCAAGCGAGAGAACGCCAGCGGTTTCCTCGAAGCAAAGCTCCAATGACCTTATCATCTCTCCCGCCCTTGGAAAGTTTGCGGTGGCAGGGCGCGGAGTGAAGAAAGGTGATTCCCCAAGCCAAGACCACGGCGGACAGACGGACCCATTCCCAGACTCGTCCCACGAAAAAGCAAGAGGAGACGGACTCCAACAATTGCATGCCCATGAGCGGTAAAACGAAAAAGGAAATTCGATTGCAATAGCTTGCGTGCCATTGGGGGAAATTCTCGGCCTCGATTTGGCGGAAAGAGGGGTAGATCACAAGATGAACCAGCCAAATCAGCACCAAAATTGAAAAATCGATACCCAGAGCGTGTTCGTGCAAGGTTTCCAAAAAAAGAATCATTTGTTAGTCAGTGCCGTTGGTTTTTCTTGATTGATCGTTAAATTCAATCATTCACTCTAACAAATGACAAATTTCCCCTTCAAAGGCTTGGTTCTTTCCATGCTTTGCAATTTTGTGACGCTTGCCTGCTCCGACGAAGATCGGACGGTTCGAACAAAGCCTATCGAGAAATCCGAAAAAAAGGCCTTTAGGATTCTGATTTTGGGAGATTCCCTGACCGAGGGATTCGGGGTTTTGGAGAGGGAAGCCTATCCCCATCTGCTCGAAGAAAAACTCAACCGGGAACTCTCTGCAAAGACCGGTTCCGCATACCGCGTGATCAATGGGGGAATCACCGGGGCAACCAGCAGCGGAGGCGTATCTCGAATCGATTGGTTTCTGCAGGCCGAGCCTGATTATCTGATCCTCGCCCTGGGAGGAAATGACGGTCTCCGGGGCGTACCGGTTACCGAAACTGAGGAAAACCTTTCTGAAATTCTGGCCACTGCGGGGAAAAATGAAATCCCCGCCCTACTTGCGGGTATGAAAATCCCACCTAACTATGGGTTGACCTACACTTCGGACTTCGCCCAAATGTACGAGGACCTGTCCAAACTCCATGACGTCCCCCGCATACCCTTCCTGCTCGAAGGAGTCGGAGGGGAAGCGCAGTTCAACCTCCCTGATCGCATTCACCCCAACCCCGCGGGTCATGCCCTTATCGCAGAAACCGTTTACAAAACCCTTGCCCCACAACTTCAAAAAATTCCATGACCTCTCTCATTTCCCTGCAAAAGATTTCCAAAACCTTTTTCCAAGGATCACAAAGGATCGAGGTACTCAACCTTCTCAATCTCGAGGTTAGTTCTGGCCAATCCGTTGCGATCCTCGGACAAAGCGGAAGTGGAAAATCGACCCTTCTGTCCATCTTGGCTGGGCTTGATCATCCGGAATTCGGATCGGTCAACATCAACGGTCAGGACTTGTCCGTTCTCAAGCAGGACGAACTCAGTCATTTCCGAGCCCAAAATCTCGGCATTGTCTTTCAGCAGTATCACCTCATGAACAACCTCACCACTCTTGAGAACGTTACCCTACCTCTGGAACTGCAAAAAGCCGAAGACCATGAGACACCCTCTCGCGAAGCCCTGAATCAAGTCGGCCTCTCCCACCGATTGACTCATTTCCCAACCCAACTCTCGGGAGGCGAATGCCAACGCGTGGCCATTGCCCGGGCCATCGTCAGCCGTCCCCCAATTATTCTGGCCGACGAACCATCCGGGAACCTGGATGACAAAACCGGCCGGGAAGTCATGGATTTGCTCTTCAGGCTCTGTGAAGAAAGGCAACAGACTCTGATCCTCGTGACCCATAACCATGACCTTGCATCTCAATGCGACCGAACCTTAACCCTCAGGAGTGGTAAGCTTGAGGAATCCCGAGCATGACTTTCATCTGGCGCAATGCCTTGCGGGAGATTCGCAACAACCGAAGTTTTTCCATCTTCTATTCCCTCAACCTTACTCTCGGCCTGATCGGTTTCGTCAGCGTGGATTCCTTCAGACACTCCATCGACGAACGGATCGTAGCTGAATCCAAGGAGTTGCTTGGAGCGGATTTGGCCATTCGAGCGAGAAGAGAAATCACGGACGAGGAACTCGCTTCCGTTCGGTCCGCGCTTCCTTCGGGAACCGAGGAAATTAAAGTGGTTGATTTCTTTTCCATGGCCGCTGGTCCAAGCGGTCGAAGTCGTTTGGTCAAAATCATCGCATTTCAACCTGGTTATCCTTACTACGGATCCATTCAAACTCATCTCAATGGCCGGGTGACCGGTGAGGAGGAGTCGCTTATTCATCAAAACCCCCAAGTTTGGATCTTTCCCGAACTTCGCGGACTCCTTAACGTGGATTTGGGAGAGGAATTGAAAATCGGCGAAAGCTCATTTCGGGTTCTCGATTTGGTGGAGGAGGAGTCCGGTCTGAGTTTTCAGGCTGCGGAATTGGCTCCCAAGGTTTTCATCAGCGAACGCTTTCTCTCCCGAACCAAACTCCTGCAGCGGGGTAACACCGCTTTCCGCAATTACCTCTTCAAGCTTCCTCCCGGTTACGAACTCGATTCCGTTGCGGAGGCAGTCAAAGCATCTCTCTCGTCTCCCGAAGTTCGAACCTTTTCGCACCAACGGGTGGGGCACCGGGCAGGTCGCCTACTCCATTACCTGTCGGATTTCCTGGGCATTGTCTCCATGGTCGCTCTTTTTCTAACGATTCTGGGAAGCGCCTATCTTTATCACGGGTTCATCAACAAACGCGTCAAGGAAGTTGCCATTTTAACCTGCCTTGGGGCCACCAAGGCGACTGCCTTGAAAACCTACCTCCTGCAGTTGTCGATGCTTGGCGCCGCCTCGGCCACCGCTGCAATTTTCATTTGCTTCCTCGCCATACCCATGCTTTCGGGAACGCTGAGCGGATTCACTCCCATGAATCTCGAAGCCACGCTTCATCCCGCAAGCCTTCCCCTAACCTTTTTGGTCGCAGTGGTTTCCGGTTGGCTTCTCGCCTTGCCCAGCCTCACCAAGATCATCCGCTTACGGCCCGCTCTTCTTTTTCAGGAAGCCTCATCCCCTCAGAACTCCAAATCCAAGACAAGCTGGCTGTACGCCCTACCCGCTCTTCTCGGTTTTTGGGGCTTATGTCTGTTGCAATCGGACTCCGAAAACTTGGCCAACCTATTCTTTCTGTGTCTCCTTGGCAGCATTCTGATTCTCTTTGCCATCGGTTCGTTGGGCTTGTCCGTGCTCGGCAGAATTTTCCGGAAAGCCACCCTAAATCTGCGATTGCCCATCCGTTCCCTGACCCGAAACAAGCCGAGCACAATCACCGGTTTCCTCGCTTTGGGAATGGGGGTGCTCCTGCTCAACCTGATCCCACAATTTCATTACAGCCTCGAGCAGGAACTCGGGTCCGAGGCAAACGAAAGCAAATTACCCAAGCTCTTTCTTTTCGACATTCAGGAAAACCAACTCGAAGACCTTGAGGAAACGCTCCGTCTGAGTGGAAAACCACTGCTTAACCGCACTCCTTGGGTTCGCGGCAGACTTCTCAGCGTAAAGGGGATCAACTACGAAGACTTGGTTGAGAAAGACCGGGATTTCCAAAATCCAGGTGATCAGAGAAGAAACCGCTTGCGCAACCGTGGATTCAACCTCTCCTACCGAGAGCGACTCCTGGAAAGCGAAGAGATTCTTCGCGGTCGGATGGTACGCATGACTTTCGATCGGTCCGGTGGCGAGCCCGCGGAGATTTCCGTGGAACACAAATACGCCGAGTCTCTTGGCGTGGACTTGGGCGACCGCATGGAAATCGAAGTCAGCGGCGTACCCATCGAGGCGGAAGTGGTCAACCTGCGAAGAGTCAAATGGACCACCTTTCAACCCAACTTCTTCGTCCAAATGCAACCCGGGGTTCTGGAGAGTGCCCCCAAAACCTTCATCGGCACCCTGAATGATCTCGACCCGAACGAAAAGGAGGTCATACAAGACCTGCTGGTGCGCAAGTTTCCCACCATTTCCATTCTCGACGTCGAACGCACCGGTCGAAAGATTCTGGAAATCGTCTCGCAAATGACATGGATCCTCCAAGTCATGGCCGCCCTTTCCGTCCTCGCCGGTTTGATCGTTCTTTATTCACTCGCCTTGGAAAAAGCTCGTCGGCAAAAATGGGAACTGGCCTTGCTTAAGATTCTGGGCGCGTCCTTCTCCGATCTCAAATGCCAAATCCGAATCGAGTTCGGATTGCTTGCCCTCACCGCCGCCTCTCTTGGGGTTTCCCTCAGCCTTGCCACCAGTTATCTCCTGGCCGAACAAGTATTTGACCGAGTTTGGAGTTTCCACCTTGCCATGCCCCTGTTATCGGTTCTTACCGTGACCTTGCTCTCTTTGCTCACCGCCGAACTGGCGACCGGCAAGATTCTCAAGGCCAAACCCTCCTCGCTGATTTTCGAAAACAAATGAAAAGGGGGATGGTCTAGCCCTGTCTGCAAGCCTTGCGGTAATGCAGGGGATTTACGCCATACTCCTTGCGAAAAGCCTCCGCAAACCGGCTGGAATTGCGAAAGCCCACGCACTCCGCCACAATTGAAACGGAGTTTTCCGTCGAAAGCAAAAGTCGGGCTGCCGTCTTCATTCTCTGACATCTGAGGTATTCACCCAAATTCATACCATGGGTTTTCTTAAAACCCTTACGCAATCCATATTCGGAAACCTCGAACTTTTGGCACAAATCCTCCTGAGTCGGGGGATCGAAAAGATTTTCGCGAATGAACTCGCCGATCAGCAGAAACTTAAAACACATGACGGAAATGAAAATTTTGACTTTTTCGAATGTTACTCAGCGCATGAAGAAAGTCTTTAGCGATAAAAACCTGACAACTCCAATGATGTTGAGCGGCTTACCAACCGGCCGGGGTCAGGAAACCAAGGATGTTGAATTTCCCTTCGCCCAAAGGCTCCAACACGTAACAGATACCCATTGGCTCAGGATAAATCCCCGTTGCCGCCTCGAAGGGGTCGTCATGGGCCACAATGACCAGATTTCCATCGACGTTCGGCTTGGAGGACAGATAGGGAGTGACCTTTTTCTTCATCACCGCCATCTGCTCATCGGTATAATCCTCATGGGGAAGGAAATTGAAGTCGGAGTTCTTCTCGTATTCCCCGAAGGCTAACCATGCGGTTTGCCAAGCGCGAAAATATTCACTGGTGATGACCTTCCCCACGGGAATCTCATAAAACCGGATCGCCCTACCGATTCTTACCGACTCGTGCCAACCCTTCTCACTCAGCACCCGTTGGGTGGACCCGTCATTGACGTCCGCGCTGACTTGGTCAGCGTAGTCCTTTTCCGTGGAGGCGTGACGGAAATAAAGCACCAATCCGCCGTCTTGCATTTTCTTAATCAGTTCTTCCTTATTCAGATAATCCGAAGACTCATCGGCGCCGGTACAGGCTTGGAGCATCAAAAGGAAAGCGGGAAAAAGGGTTAGGAAAGGTTTCATAATGATTGATATTGAGATGAATGGTGACAATTGACCCTTATATTATTGAGATTCAATCTCAACAAGAATAAAAAACATTGTTCTCGATTTTTTTCACAAACAATTTCTTCAGAGAGAAACGGACTCCCGAATACAGATCAATTCCGATCCCGTCCTCAAGACAAAGGAACCAATGGATGCGGCAAACCCGTAAATCTTACCCTCGATACTCAGGCTGTTTTCCGACAGTTTTTCGGTACTTCCGTCATCCTTCAAGACCACGGTCACTCCTTCCTTAGTGAAGAAGTAGACTCTACCGGGAGCGTGCAGAGGGGATGCCCAGCAAGATCCGGGTAATCTTAGATCCCAGCGCTTTTTCCCATCAGACAAGGCATGGCAAGTGGCGACACCCGCCCGGTTCACCAAGTAGACGAAGCGGTCGGTCGCCAATGGGGAACCGAAACTGCAGGTCGCATCTTCCGCAATCCAAGAGACTTCGCCCCCCTTCTTCGCTTCGCTGCCGCATCGTATGGCTTGCGTATGTTCTGGCTTGGAAGAACCCACGATGAGTAAATCTCCCGCAATCGAAGGAGAAGCAACGGTGTTTCCCTCCAAACCATCCTTGGACCAAAGCTTTTTGCCGGTCTTAAAATCCATGCACTCCACCACTCCATTGGAACTGACGTAGAGCGTTTCCTGATTTTCCGACACGGAAAGAGTTGGCGTGCTCCAGGAGACTCGTTCCTCCCGGTCCACTTTCCACTGGTTCTCTCCCGTGCCCTTATCCACCCGCAGAAGGTAGGAAGGCCCGTCATGATCAACCAATAAGCCCAAGCTGTCATCCGTTTGAAAGAGAGATCCTCCGATGCCATGATTACCCATCATGGGACCATATTCATCGGTCAGCGAACGCATCCACAATTCCTCTCCCGAATGGCTCAGCCCCATTAGCAATCCGCTCTCAAAAAAAACGAATACGCCACCGGCATCGACCACCGGACTTGGAGCCGCTTGGGAAACGTATTGGCTACGCTTAATGGGTACCGGAGAGGGTACCGATTTGAGCCAAAGTAATTCTCCGTCCTTGACACTGTTGCAATGAACCAGCAACCGCTCGCTCTCCTCTCCCTCGGTGGAGGTGGTGAATACGCGCTCTCCCCAAATCACAGGAGTCGATTGCCCGTAACCTTCGATCTTCATTCTCCAAGCTAGATTGCGTTCATCCGACCATCCGAGAGGCAGGGACGGACTGTCCGTTCGACTGTTGCCNTTTCCCCGGAAACCTCCCCAATGAGANGACCTCGAATCGGCTTTGCCTGCCTTGGCATTCTNTTTATCTTTCTCCAANTCCGGCGAGAAATCCAGNACCTCAATCCCGTCCAAATGNCCATCCCAACTGGCCCCACCNAGAAAAAGAACCTTACTTCGGTCCAAAGGGACCAACCGGTGAAAGAAGCGCTTGTCCTGCACCTTCGCTTCAGTGGAAGTCCAGCTACGGTTGGAATCCATAAGGATTTTCGGCTGATAACTGAAGGCGCTCACGATGAGTTTCCCACCGATTTCGACGGCAGCGCTCCCAAAGGCCTTCAGGCGATTGGCCCCGGGAAAGTCCTCGACCTCAGACCATTTCATTGATTTCAAATGGAGCTTTCTAACCGCATTGGTGGTTCCCTCATCGTTCAGACCTCCGACCACATATAGGTGTCCCTTGGCAACGGCCGCCGAATTCGCCCGAACCACCCAGTCAGTCTTGGGAAGTTTCTTCCACTCAAGCGGATCCTCACTTAAATCCGCAACCAAACCATGGTCATGCCAGGTAACGCCCTTACCTTCGGCCATGTGCCAACCTCCGATGACGTAAAGTTTGCCTTCATGGGCAACCATCTCGTGCGAAGAACGCGGAGCGGGCAAGGGTGGCAATGAGCTCCAGGTTTTCTTTTTCACGTCAAAGACGGAGACTTCGTCCAAGGAACTTAGGTTCGATTCTTCATCTTCCTCATTGGTAGCCTGAGATCCTCCCGAAAGATATACCATTCCCCGGTGAGCCGCCATACCAAAGCCTTGCAGCGCGCTTTTGAAAGGAAGCGTTTCCCATTTGCTGCCCTTCTTTTCCAAATTCAATCTCACGAAACTCTTGGAATGGGTTTCCTTGGAATAGACGTGGGCCTCTCCCACGTGACCGCCGTACACGTACAGGTACTTGCCCAACCGACAGGCTCCGAAACTGGTTACGGCGTCGGGAAGCTTCAATTCATGACGCTCCGAGCCATCGGTTTTCGACTCCAAGGTGGAGATGAGTGAGACTAGGCATGCCAAGGCCACTGCCTTTGATAATAGTTGTTTTTTAATCATTTTATCGTGAGTATTCGAGTTAGTACTAAAGCGTTAGAAGCTAGCTCTCAAGCTCAGGAATCCATGGATTCCCGGCTGCATGTTCCTTTCCTCGGTGGAACTCGCGACGTGTCCACCTCCCCGGCGTGCGCTCGACCAAAGAAAGTATTGCTCGTCCGTCAGGTTATTAAGCCCAGCCCTTAGCTGGAAGGTTTCGTTGATTTGCAACCAACCAACCCAGTCCACAACCAAAGAGCCAGCGATGGGGACGTCACCTGAAGTGGAATCCAAATCCTCGGTTTTCTTGGCAGACCGATGCGTCCCAGTTATTCTAGTTCCCCATTCTTTCTCAAATTCGTAATCGAAAAAGAACACTGCCTGCCAAGGCTCGATTGTGTTCAATGGTTCGGCATTCTCATCTTTTTTCCCTCTGGACCATGAGGTCGAGAAACCCGCTCCGAATCCATTCAGAGCATCGAGCCAATCACCCAGCTTTCTTTCAAGGGCCATTTCAAAGCCATGAATCCGTACCTTCCCGACGTTCTGGTTGGTGAAAACATCAAGATTAGGATCAGCTTGCTCTTCCAAGTTGATGAAATCGTCGTAAAAATTTTTAAAGAAGGCAAACATCAGAGAACCCGATTTCAGTTTGGCCTGAGCCCCGACTTCAAAGGAATCCGAGATCTCCTCGCGAAGCTCTGGGTTCGGACGAATGATCACCGGTCGATCTCCCGTTGCGGGATGCTCGAAAAAACCATTAAGCTCTTCGGCCGAGGGGTTACGAATACCACGGTTATAGGTGGCATACAAATTGGTCCCCGCCCCCATCTTCCGTATGATGGAGAGTCCAGGCGAAAAAACCGGATCATTTTCGTAATCCACCGGATTGAAACGGAATTTCTTTCGACTTGGGTTATCCATAAACGCCTTATCGATGGTAGGCGTCACCTTATACTTGTCCATTCTCAGACTCGGAGTGAAGACCCACTCCGGCAACGATTCGATTTCAATCTCATCCTGCAGATAGATTCCCAATTCCCGCGCCTCGGAAGGAGCCATGCTGTTCTTATCGGAAAAGCTTGGATCCTTTGTCGTATCCTTGAAGGTTTCCCACTGCAAGTATTTCGTCGATATATCCGACTCCGCGAAATCCGCGCCCATCTCGATGCGATGGCTAGATTCATCCAACTCCAAAAATTTGGAAATCTTTAGATTCAGCCCCAGGAGATCCGTTTGAAAGCTGATTTTTCTAAGCCGATTTTCAATGTGATCCAAGCGATTCTGCGAATTGACCGATGACTGGGCAGACTCCTGAACATACGCCAACACCGAAAGTTCGTCTGCGAAATCCAATTCCTCTTCGGTCGAAAGCTTGGCTTCGAGAGAAAAGCGCTGGCGCTCCCGGTTGCTCTTGTGACCTACGTAACTCGCCACATCGTTCATCGGATCCGCACCCTCGATGGAATTCACGTCCGTGAAGGTGTATTGATCAAAAAGATCAATCGTTCCTTCCATGTCCAATAAATTCCCTTTTCGCAAAGTTTTGAAAACCAGCGCATGACTGTCGAATTCCTGAGGGTCGGAAGGAATCGAACTGTTGTTGATCCGCTCATGCCCCTCTCGGTAACTGTATACGGCACTGACTGCCCAGATTCCATTACCCTGACCGGCGGTCAAGCGGTTCCCAAAGCTTCGGTTGACTGAGGTATAGGTCAGTTCGTTGGATCCTGCGGACCCCAAGATTTCCTCCCCCAAGAGTGCTATCGGACTTACGGTTCTGCCGTTCAAGGATCCTCCCATGGATTCGTTCCCGTAAAGGCTGGAAGAGGCTGATTTGTACAACTCCAACTGGCTTAGGGTAGCCGGATCGAAGTAGACTCTCCCCGGACCAGCCATTCCACCTGCAACGAAAAACTCCTGAGGCTGACGGATCCCATCCAAACTAATGGAAATCCGATTTCCCTCCAT
>NZLE01000064.1 GCA_002692605.1 Opitutia bacterium | reverse complement strand
GGGGGGATAGCTTGGCAAAGTAGGGTTTGTCTTTGTAATCATGATCCCAGTTAGGCAGTTTCTGAACCTCCGCAAAGGGAGCGTGAGGAATCTGGGCGGCGAAGAGCCCAAAGAAAGGTTTCCCCGACCGGTTGTACTCCATTGCCTGATTTCTTACAAAATCCAGGCAGGCAAATGCGTAAACGTCATCGCAATAGGCGGGATTGGGATATTTCTGGTGATCCTGAAAGGCAGGATAATTGGGGTACGCCTCATGATTGACGTACTTTGCCATGCTGTTGGGCTTGAGTTCCATAAATCCGACTGCCCATCCCTTCGAAGGCGCATTCCATAAGGTCGGCTGAAAAAAGGTGTGGGCGCGCACGTGGTGAAGTTCCGCGACGACGAACTTATATCCGTGGGACGTGGGTAAGGTCTGCAGGTTATCGATGGTTGGATTCTGCATATCCTTGGAACCACCGTACCCCCACTTACCCCAGTATCCGGTGGTATACCCGGCCCCGGACAGAGCATCGCCCATGGTTACGTCATCTGCCCGTATCGCCTTCTTGGCATTGTCCGGATCATTGCGGTCGGCGAAGGTATAGCCCTGATGAAAACCGGTCTGCTGAGAGGATCGGGCGGGGGAACAAACGGTGCATCCGTATCCTCTCCTGAAATTGACGCCATCCTTGGCCAAACGATCGAGATTGGGAGTGAGAACGTAGGGCTGTCCGTTTGCCTTGCGGTCGGATTGTCCGTTGGGGCCGATCGACCCCCAACCCAAGTCATCGACGTAAAAGTAGAGGATGTTAGGCTTGGGCGCCGCGCATACGGCCCATGCGAAAGGAAGGAAAAGATAAGGCAAGAGAGAGGCATTCATGGTAGGAAAGAAAGTATCCTTCTTCTTTGACACTTACCTTGCAAGGAAGAACAGCGATCAGCCTTTTTTTCCCAAGGGGAGTGTAAGGAACNATTCTCCGGNCAATCTTTCAATTCTGTCCCAGGATCTCCCGGATCCGTTCGGCCAAGGCTGAGTCGGTGGCATACAAGGCACCCCGATGGTTCATGAAAGTCGAGTCCTTACGGTTAAGATCAAGGGCCGACCCATGAACGTCACTGACCACNGCTCCCGCTTCCTGGAAAAGACAAGCGGTGGCGGCATAGTCCCAGATGCTTCCCCCACCCTCCTGCGGTTTGGCNAACTTGAAATGGCATCCCGGAGCCTGTTCCAGAGCATGGCANGNGTTGATTACAGCCCCGCCATAGTGAATCGCAGACAAACCGCTTAACCCAATGGATAATGCATAGCTTTCCAGAGCCTTGAACACTCTTTCACGCTGTGGGTGACTCTCAAAGCTGCGATCGTAGGTGAAAGTCAACTCTCTTCCTCCGGCCGCCAAGTCCCAGGACTGGCCATTTCTGNGAACTCCCTTCCCCCGTGTTGCCTGCCAAAGAACCTCTCGGACAGGATCATAAACCACTCCGATTTGAGGGGCTCCTCCTCGGGCAACCAAAGCGATCGATACCGAATAACCGGGTTCGCCACGGGTGAAGGGGAGCGTACCGTCCAAAGGGTCGATGCACCAGAAAAACTCCTTTTCAAAGCGGGACCGATCGTCTTCGCTCTCTTCCGTAAGGAGGGCCAGGTCATACTGATCGCATGAGCAGTGCAAATGNTTCAGGATCATGTCCTGAGCCTTGCGATCCACCTCCGTGACCACTTGAGAGGCATAGGTATGGCCGCCACTCTTATGCTGCACTTCAATTTTTCCGCCCTGATGGGAGCGGATGAGAGAGCCGGCGTCAAGAGCCGCCTTCACCGCCGTTGCGGTCAATTCCTCTAAATCCGGGTCGCTCATTTCTCCCTCAATGCATCCATGATTTCACGGGTCACCCGCTCACTGTAATCGCTGAGTTTCCAGTGACCTGGACTCCAACCCTTCATGAAGCGGTGAAAATCCGCCCAGGCCACGCGGTACAAAGGGCGCCAATCCTCTTCCAGTTCATCCCTTCCCAGACCACTCCCTCCTAGATTGAGAAAGATTCCAAGTTGTTCGAAATAATGCTCGAGAACCGTATTCTCCATCTTCTCGGATTCATGGTCGCGGAAGCAACTCCCAACGAAGTAAGCCAAATCCTTCATGCCACAACCGCCTCCGACGTACTGAAAGTCCACCGCCGCAACCTCGGCGCCNTCGGGAGTGAAGCAAAAGTTGGCCAACTTGGCGTCTCCGTGCACCAAGGTTTGAAAGAGACAATCCTTCAGCGCGCGGTCGATGGAGACCGCAGAATCCTTCAGAGCCTGATCCTCAAGGCATTCCAATTCATCGGGTCGGGTCTCCAAGTGCCAATAGGTTCCACTCGCCCACAAACCCTCTGGCTTCAGATTAAGATTCTGAGCGTGAAAGGACGCCAACCAGCGCACACAGGCTTTCCATTCGGTTTCATTGACGGAACTTCGCCGCCCGGNAAAGCCGGCCGCATCCAGATCCTCCAGCAACAGAATCACTTCCGNCCCATCCGTCTTCGCNCCATAGCACTTGGCAATGCGGGCTTGCAGGCAAGCGGTGGTCGAACTTTGGGAGGAGTACCAATGGCTTTCCACCTGATAGGATTTAAGCTTTCTCCGGTGAGAACGAACCGTATTCCAGCCCCGTGGATGTGATCGGTTTTCCGGATTAACGTATTTGACGATTACGCTTTCGAACTCGGATCCGGTTAGTTTTGCGCGGACAAGACTCCCGTATCCACTCCAAAGGCTTTGAACCAGCTCCACGCGTTCCAAGCAGTCCGCATGGGTTTCGGACAACAGAAATTCTTCAAATCCTTTTTGGTTCATATAACGATTAAAATACCTATAATGAATAATCCTGTGGCAATAAGGCAAAAGATTTTAGGAATTCAGTACTGCAGAGCTCTAGCGGCTACCTTTGTCTTACTTTACCATATTGGAACAACTGCCGAAGCCTACAACCTCAACTCCATTTTCAGCTTACTGTTTGATTACGGAAAATATGGCGTAGATTTCTTTTTCGTTATCAGTGGTTTTATAATTTTCAACGCCCATTATGAAGATATTGGCGCCAGAGGAAAATGCCTCACGTATGCCAAGAAGCGATTCTTTCGAATATACCCCTTATATTTGATTGTTCTTACCACGAAAGTTTTGATTTTCCTAGGCTTGGGCATTCCGATCCCCGAACATCAAAAATCACTGGATTATTTTCTGCATTCTTATCTGCTCATACCCATGCAGGACCAGTACCCCTTCCTCAGCGTAGCGTGGACTTTGTCCTATGAATTGACCTTTTATCTTTATTTTCTTGGGGCAATGCTGATGCAAAGAAACCTCTTTTATGCCCTGCTGGCAATATGGGCATCCGGTATCGTAGGCTACAATTTGTTTTTGGCAGAACAAAATCCATTCATCGACCATTTGTTAAACGCCTATAACATTCAATTCATAATCGGAATTTTAATTTCCATTTTATATCGTAGGAAAAAGACGTTTGAGATTGGAATCAAATCCTCAATGCTACTCCTTGGATTTTTCGCAGTCTTCAAATGGGTAGAAAATCCATTGTATGAAAAAGGATTGCTCGCCTGTTTTTTCGGAACCATAATTCTCACCTGCGACAGTATTTCCAGGACAATTGAGCGGTCTAATTTTACTTTCATTGATAGAATACTTCGTTTGTTGGGAGATGCTTCGTATTCGATTTATCTCGTGCACACGATAATCATTACCATGACGTACAAAGCGCTCATTCCATTCGTAGAGGTCAACGCACTTGGATTCGTTGCTCTATTTGCAGCCTTAGGGGCTGGCCTTTTATCATGGAAATACGTTGAGAATCCATTGCTTAAATTCACTAAGGCGAGATTTATCAGTTAGTTTCCGAATGAAGAAAGCACTCCTCCTTTTCCTTATCGTTTCCATTGGTCTTTATTCTGTCTTTACTCTTAGCGGTGACGAAGTAACCCACATAGCCTGCATTGGAGACAGCAATACAATTGGCCATGGATTATTTCCCGCCCTATGGTTTTCATACCCCTCAAAACTTCAAGTATCCCTTGGTCTGAATTTTCGGGTACACAATTACGGAGTAGCAGGGTCCACGGTTTATCATTCGGACACATACGGTTATACGAAAAGTGATTCATTCAAAGAATCCTCAGAGGCAAAACACGACTATTTCATTTTTATGCTAGGCACGAACGATTCCAAGAATTACCGGAATGATTTTTCGCTTCATTACAAGGACTTGTTGAAAAGGTACGATTTCCCCGAAACAAGCAAAGTGATTTTGTGTACGCCACCGGTGGCGTTTTCCGATCATTGGGGTATTCGCAATGATCTTCTACGCACTAAAATTCGAGGAGCCATTCTTAAGATAGCCAAGGAAGGCGGATACCAAATCTTCGACGCTCATCTGAAAATGTCCGACAAGACTTACTATCAGGATGACGGCGTTCACCTTAACGCCAAGGGTGCCCAAAAACTGGCAGAATTGTTGAAAGACGAATTTTTCGCAAGTCATTGATTGACGGCCTGACCCTCCGGCAGTTGAGGAAATGCCATCGAAGAAACCACTTGTTCGCAAATCCCTTAGGGGATCCGGAGGAGTTTAAATTGAATAGGCTCAAAGCCAGTTTGAAGAAGACCGATTGGCAAGTACCTGAGATCGGGTTTCCTCGAGCCTTTCCAAGGAATCCTCGGCTTTTTTGAGACGGCTTTGCAAATCGCGGTCATCAGGCGATTTCCCAAGGCCCTCTTTGCAATCTTCGGCTACCTTTTCGTTCTCGGAAATCCAACGATCCAATTCTTCCAAGCGGGTTTGGTAGACTTCCTCCATGGTCCATGCTCCAACCTTTTTCAGGTAGGCATCCAATTTGCGAACCATCGCCTTACGCTTCTCCGGCATACTTTCAGCCAAGTCCTTGGTTTCCCCCATATCCTTGGCCACGTTGAACAATTTGATTTCCCCGGAATTCAAATGACGCATCAGCTTGTAATCACCGGCGCGGTATGAAGTAATCGGAATGGTGTAGAAGGCGGGAAAATGAAAAACGAATCCGGTGTCACGCTTGGCGAGCTTTCCCTTATTACCTTTTTCCAAAACCGGACGCAGACTCACCCCGTCGAGGTTTTCCGGCAAAGGCGCCGAACTGCCGGACAGATCATGCATGGTGGACAGATAATCCCACTGAGCTACGGGTTTGTCGCATTGCGAATTTGAGGGGACGTTTGGACCGGCCACGATCATGGGAACCCGTATACCGCCCTCCCACATTCGGGCCTTTCCTCCCTGGAGTGGTTTATTGCTGGCTCCACCCCCATTGTCGGAAGAAAAAATAACAAAGGTATTTTTTTGCAGGCCCAGTTCCTCAAGACGGTCGAGCACCATCCCAATGGAGGTATCCATATTTTCCATCATTGCGGCATAGTTGGCTCGCTCCCAATGGTTTCTCAACTTTTCGGGCATTTCAGCGGCATTGTCATCAAACTTGGAAATGTCTGGAATCTTTTCCTCAATACCCTCCCTTTCGGCAACAATATCCAGGTATTTTCGGCGCGTGCTCTTCAAGGACATATTTCGAACGTGCAAGGCATAGTGAGAAATCGTGAGAAAGAAAGGTTTCTTGTCCTTGGCTCGTTTTTCGAGAAATGCATTGGAGGACTTGGCCAGACTGAATACCCGCTTAGGGTCATCGAGTGGGATGGGGGTTTTCTCTGCTGGTTCCCACCAATCCCCATGTCCGTTGCCATTGGGGTGCTTGTGAATGAAATCAGTCACGTCATAACCGTGATCCTTGAACCATCCGAGTGGAGTGCAACCCTTCCCAAAAAAACCACTTACATACCCTTTCCCGGATTCCTTCAGCATTTCCGCCAAGGAAAGTTTCTTTTTAAAATCCACCTGTCTCTTATTCATCACGACGTCATGAATGGAGATGCATCCGACCCGTGCAGTGGTCATTCCGAACTGAATGCTTGCCCGAGAAGGCGTGCAGACCGGAGACGGACAGTATGCGTTGGAAAAACGCATCCCTCGGGCGGCCAGCTTTTCCAAGTTTGGCGTTTGGTGCAGAGAGTGGCCAAGCTCGGGTCGGCCTTTCATCATCGGTACGCTGGTTTGAGTGTATCCGAGGTCATCCGCGTAGATGAGAAGAAAGTTGGGGGCATTTCCCCCATAGGAGCAGAGGCTGGCAAGGGTTAGGGCCAAAGGAATGATCGGGTTGTTTCTCATCGGTGGGTTATTTTATGAAATCAAAATCTTCAGGGCTCGGTGGACGGCTTACTTTTTTTCAATTAGTTTCCCTCCCTTTGTCATACCAATTTCCGCTTCCACGGTCTTACGGGCCGTATCGTACCAACCAGGCCATGTTTCCTGTCTTTTGGTGATGGCGCGGTTCGCGTTAAAGCTACGTTTCTTAAGCTCGAGTTCTTGATCAATCATTGCCTTTTGATCTGCGTAGTCGGCAGGCTTGGTCTCATCGAGTTCTTTCATCTTGCGCTTATGAGCATCTTCGGCCCGGCCCTCGAAATCATCCATCGTTTCATAAAAGGCCCGATAGCTGTCTCTCACGTCTCCCCCATCCACTTCGGCTATGTAGTTTCGCAGGATCTTGTCCATCGAAGCCACTTTCTTAGGCATCTTTTGGGCAAGGTCATACTCTTCGCGGTAATCCTCCGCCACGTTGAAAAGTTTTTTTTCATCGGTGTTCATATTACGCATGAACTTATAATCGCCGATTCTGATGGCGCTCACCGGAACCTGGTAGTGACTGGGGAAGTGATGAATAATACCCGGAGCGCCCCTTCTCACTTTGCCTTTGTTTCCATTGAAGAGGACATCCCTTAAACTCCCTCCGTCGATATCTCCCGGCAAGGGTGTCCGATTGCCGCTCAGGTCATGCAAGGTGGCAAGCAGATCCCACTGCACGACCGGCACGTCACAATACGAACCTCCTCGGATCCCCGGACCGGAGACCACAAAGGGAACGCGAATGCCTCCCTCGAAACAGGAATACTTACCCTCCTGAAGAGGGCCGTTATAGCGACGATTTTCTCTGGTGATAGGAATGCACTCACTCCCATTGTCGGAAGTGAAAATGAAGTACGTGTCGTCCAGTTCATCGACTTGTTTGAGATAATCAAGAAGGATTCCCACATGCTGATCCGTCTCTTCAAGCATGGCTCCGTAAAGCGGTTTGCATTCCCTCTCGAAAAGCCTGAGCGCCTCCTTATCCTTTGGTTTTTCAAGCGCATCGTACTTGGCCTGCCACTTATCCACGTATTTTTGGGATGCGGCATGCGGCACGTGAACCGAATAATGGGAAACCATCATAAAAAAAGGTCGCTTACCGGCATTTTCCTTAAGAAATCTCATCGATTCGTCGATCAGCGAGTAAATCCGCTTAGGGTTGTTTGGCGGAAGATCCCTGCGGGAAGGAATGTCGATTTTTTCACCGTGTAAATTACCGTTTGGAGCATATTTTTCATATTCATCGGTAACGTCATAATTCACCAGCTTCAGCTTCTCCGTCATACCCTTGCCAAAGTGAGCGGCAACGTAGTTCTTGCCCGCTGTCTTAACCGCATCGGCCAGGGAGTATTGGCCCGCGTAGCCTTCGGGGCGTTGCTTTTCATGGTAAACGTCGAACACGTAGCGGGATTGCGTCCGGGCTGAGGTTTGCCCGAATTGGATGCTCACACGGGATCCTGTGCAGGTCGCAGTCGGCGCATACCCGTTGGAGAATCGCATCCCCATTTCAGCAAGACGCTCCACGTTCGGTGTTTCGTAAAAGGAATGCTTAGACATTGGTTCGGACTCCATCATCCGCACGGAAGTCTGATGCCACCCGAGGTCATCCATATAAATGATGATGAAGTTAGGGGCATCCTTGGCAAAGGATGCCGAAGGCAGCAAAAAGAGAGAGAGTAGGCTTAGTGTAATTTTTTGCATGGGCAAACGCTGGTCGCTTAACCTTGTAATTTACTCAATCAACGAATTCAACCCATTTGGCCCGGGCATTTTCTTCGGCTAGGTTCTTTTCCGAGCCCTCCCTCCATGCATGAAGTTCACGATGCAGATTGGTTTTTTCCTTGTTGACCAAATTCTTGAAAAGATTGTCGTTCAACTGCTTGAGCATTTTTGCCTTCCGGTCTTCAAAATCAGGAAGATTCTGTTCCTTCAGGGCCCCTAGCCTTTTCCTGTAGTGAAACACCGATTGCTGACTGAAGTGATCCATCAATTTGTGATGCGCTTGCCTTACCTGCTCTGCGGTTCCACCGTTTACCTTCTTCACGTAATTACGGCAAATCTCGTCCAATTCCCTCACTTTTTCGGGCATTTCAGCCGCCAGGTTCGTTTCCTCCCGATAGTCATTCTTCAAATTAAACAACTTGAATTCATTGGAGTTCAAATGACGCATCAACTTGTAATCACCCCTTATAATGGAACTGATCGGCGGATGGTAGTGACAGGTGTAGTGGTGAATGATTCCGGGGGCGACCCGCTTGACCTTTCCTTTGTTTCCTTTTTTGAAAACCTGACGGAGGCTTCCCCCGTCCACGTTCGGAGGCATCGGAGCATCGCTTCCGCTCAAGTCATGAAAGGTGGGGAGAAAATCCCACTGTACGATGGGCACGTCACATTGCGAACCGGCTTTGATGCCGGGACCGGAAATGACTGTCGGCACGCGGATCCCTCCCTCAAAAATCGAACGTTTCCCCTCTTGCAAAGGGCCATTGAACCTGCGGTTTTCACCATCCACTTGCCGCCTCTCGGCATGCCCGCCTCCATTGTCGGAGGTAAAGATAACGTAGGTGTTTTCCAATTCGCCCGATTGTTCGAGCGCATCGAGAACATCGACCAAAGTGAGGTCCATTTCCTCCACCATGGCTGCATAGGTAATCCTTTTATTCGCTTCCCCTTTGGGGTTTGAGATTGGGTCATCGGTCAGTTCGTCCATACCCTTGGTATCCAATCCCGCTTCTACCCAACGCTTTTTGGTACGCTCAAAGGCTTCGCGGGTGCACATGAAGGGAATATGGGGCGCATAGTGTGAAACCATCATAAAGAAGGGCTGTTTTCCGGCATTCTTTTTCAGAAAGTCCGCCGCATCCTTTCTCAACGAATGCATCCGTTTGGGATTGTCGGGCGGGAATGGAGTCTTCTCCTTGATCGGATCCCAATAGGAACCGTGCCCGTTGCCATTTCCACCGGGTTCTCCGGGATTTTCATCCGTAACGTCGTAACCCGCCTCGTCGAACCTGCCCATGGCGCTGCACCCCTTTCCGAAATGAGCTGTGACGTAATTCCTTCCCGAGGCCTTGAGCATTTCCGCCATGGTTATTTCCGCATCATAGCCCTCGGGGCGCTGAACCTGGGATAAGACGTCAAACACGTTACGATACTGAATTTTAGCAGAACTTTGACCGTGCTGTATACTGATTCGTGATCCCGTACAGGTTGGGGTCGGAGAGTAAGCCGCCGTAAAGCGGGCTCCAATCTCAGCGAGCCGTTCTATTCCCGGTGTCTTTATAAAAGCATGCTTTGTCGATGGATCAGAATCCATCATTTGCACAGAAGTATCGGCATAGCCAAGA
>NZLE01000063.1:28693-30690 GCA_002692605.1 Opitutia bacterium | reverse complement strand
CGGAAACTTGGCCGCCTCGATCCTCACCAAATGGCCAGCAACCCAGCAAACGATTTTTATCAGGAACGGTTAACCCACGATCGGCAAAACGTTTGCTTACTTGCTCCTCATTCAAAGACCGGTCATAGATCGCGCACATTGCAATGTCCCCGTTATAGAAGTTGACGGCCTTTCCCTCTTCTCCATAAGCCCCAATTCGTAAGGAGGTCTTACCCGGCCGAACCGGACCATCAAAGGCAGCCTCGGCCACCAATTCGCCATCGACGAAGATTCGCTTCGTCTTGCCGTCCCAACTACCGATCAGGTGATGCCATCGATGAGCCTTGACCAAGCCGGACTTGGTTTTTTGAAAGGCGGCCGCATCGTAAGACCCCCCGGAGCCGGTTCCAAATACGATCTTCCCTTCGCTTAGGAACAACCCGACGCCACAGCGCTCAGGATAATCGTGTTGGGTAAGCAAGCCCTGCCAACCGGACAACTGAAACGGGCGGATCCAGCACTCCAAAGTCAATGCGGACAAGCTTCGCTCAGACGGCAAGGCCTTGTCCACATGCAAGTAGGAACCGGGGTGAATGGGTTGGGTCTGCGGCTGTTCGACCCGAAAGGATTGCAACANAGGATCCNTGTCNCGGTTCTCCGGATCGGCACCCAACTTAACCACCGACAAATCGTATGGCAAGGAACTGCTCACCCGGAACTCAATCTCTTCGCCGGCGGCTACGCTCTTCTGGGCATAGGCATGCAGGCCGGGCAAGTCGATCGCATGATGGGGTGGAATCTCCGCAGCCTCGTCCTTGGGTATGCCAAGGCAGGTGAAGAGAAGAAGACGGTTGATCCACAAAGTATATGAGAAGTTCGCTTTCAGATCTTCAGAGGGCCCGGATGATTAACCTTAGCGGCGTTTTCGGATGCACCGGGCATTTCGGCATGGGGGTTTCTCGTCTTTGCTTTTCCAGGCGGTAAAATTTTTCCTTTTTCAATCCGAGGAGGATCATGACGATTGGGAGTCGGGTTGGCGGGGATGGAATCCCCCGTTTGCTCGGTCCATTTGGCAAGGAGCCCACGGGCCTGTTTCAGGGCCTTGGCGTGCTTTTTATCTTCGATCAGATTGCTTAACTGGTGAGGATCATCCTTAACCTGAAAAAGTTCCTCGGNNGGGCACGGATTAGCAAACACTTGTTGCTGGTTCGGCTGAGTCTTGCCAACGGCATGAGCTTTCCAGAGTTCCTCACCAGCAGGATAGTGATCATCCGATTCGTAACAGAGATTGGGCTGATTGGGATAATTATTCTTAATNTACAGGTAATCTCCAAAGCGGACCATCCGCTCGTGGTTCTTGTAAACGTGCCAATTGTGTTCGGCAAAAACCACTTCCCGTATGGTTGTCTCAGGTTTTTTTAAAATAGGAAGAAAGCTTCGTCCCTGAACACANNCGGGAGACTTTACGCCAGCTAGCTCCAGNCAGGTGGCNCTCAGGTCAATCACNCTNANCAAACTCNGGGTAACCGAGGTACTTTTGATGACTTNAGGGAAATGGACCACCCAAGGGGTCTTGATCCCGCTGTCGTACATCCGTGACTTGCATCGTGGGAAGGGGCGCCCGTTGTCCGCGGCGACCACGATCATGGTATTATCAAGAACACCCTGTTTCTTGAGTTCAGCAGTAACCAATCCGANGTAATAATCAAAACGGCTGACTTCATGATAGTATCCCGTCAAATCCTCGCGGGTAATGGGNGTATCGACCATNTAGGGAGGAATGATTACTTCCTTGGGNTCNTANNTNGGNGCTTNTTNNGTNATANTCCANGNNCGNTGNGCNTCCGTCGANGCNAACCAAAAGAAGAANGGCTTGATCTCTTCGGNCGTTCNNTNANNTGCTCNGACCCAATCCTNNTCCTTNCCNGGACCNCCCCCNCCNGTAATACGGTCGAAGGNNCNNTCCTTNTTNCCNAACATNTGATTCTTTCCNGANAGNACGGTGTANTAACCGGCNT
>NZLE01000063.1:0-28688 GCA_002692605.1 Opitutia bacterium | reverse complement strand
AGNAGTTCNGGAAANCGAACTTGTTNCNGAGGCAAACGGACGTGGAGCTCGGGAGCTCCGGTATTGTGAGGGTAGCGACCGGTAATGATGCTGCATCGGGAAGGGCTGCAGCTACTTGTGGTCAGGTAGGCGTTTTCGAAGCGCATGCCCTTCTTGGCCAAGGCGTCGACGTTGGGCGTTTGGATGACGGGATGCCCGTAGCATCCGAAATCCTCTTGCGAGACGTCGTCGGCAATGAAGAAAACGACGTTCGGCTTGTCGGCCATGCTGAATGAATGAAAGAAAAAGGCCGTGAAAAAGAAAGGAAGAAAGTGCTTCATGATTTGAGGAATTACGGTGGAAAGGAAACGGATAGAAATGATTTATTTCTTCCAAATAAAGCCTGGGGGGCGGAAGATCTTCAAAGGACGGTCGTTGCTGAGCTTGGGTCCGGGCGTGGTCCGCCCGTCATCCACGATCTTTGCGTAGGCTCGGATCATTTTCTTTACCTGATCGAAATGAGACTTGGCCAGGTTTTTGGTTTCGCCGGGATCGGCCTTCAAGTCATAAAGCTGAACGAAGGTTGGATCTTCCAGTTCCTTGTGGTTCTTGGGTTTTCTTCCGAATTCGACCAAGGCCTCCTTCCAGGCGTCCTCGGACTTGGGTTCCGTGAAGTGCCCCCCCGAACTGCCGCTTCCCGGGCCAAGAACCAATTTCCAGTTCCCTTCGTAGTAGGCATCCGCCCTGGTACCTTGGGCAACCAAATGATTACGGGCGAGGATTTCCTGATTTTTCAGATAGGGAAGAAAGCTGATTGAATCCGGCGCATGCTCAGGACTCAGTTCGATGTCGGCAATATCCGCCCAAGTGGCTTTCAGGTCTATCAGACTGATCGGGGAATCGCTTACGCTTCCGGGTTGGACGACGCCAGGCCAAACCGCGGCAAACGGGACTCGCAACCCACCCTCGTAGCAGGAGAACTTGTATCCCCGCCACGGTCCCCGACTGTAGTGCCCTTCCTTTTCCATCTCCTTCATCTGATGCGGGATCGCTTTCCGTTGCCTACCCGAATAATGGCCAGGACCATGGTCGGAGGAAACCATCACAATGGAATTCTCCTCCACTCCAGACTTTCTCAAATGCTCACGCACCCGCCCAATGCAGGCATCGGTGTTCATGACAAAATCACCGTAAACCCCCATTCCGCTCTTCCCTTCGAACTCAGGTTCCGGAGAGGAAGGCGTGTGGGGCGCAGTCAAGGCGACAAAAAGGAAAAACGGTTTTTCCCTCTTCGCATGGGAGGAAATGAATTGACCCGCTTCATCGCAGAAAGTGGAGAGCACTTCGGTGTCCAGAAAGTCTTCCGCCGCCGGCCCAACCCGATTGAAGGCGCTCCATCCCTTTTGAGCGGTGACACTACCCTGCCATTGCTTACCACGGACGTAGGCGTAGGGAAACATATCCAGCGAACCGGGAAGAAAAAAGCATTCATCGAAACCATAATCCGAAGGACCGATTTGAATGGGTTTAGTGAAATCGGTATTGTCCGGTCCCTGAACCTCCCCATCCTTGGTGGTCATGCGGGTACCAAGATGCCATTTGCCCACATATCCGGTATTGTATCCGCCCGATTTAAACATGGTTCCCAAAGTATGCTGGGAAACGGGGAACTGAAGACCGATAAAGCCCCAAGGTCCGCCTTGCTCTCCTTTTGCAAAACGAAAGGCATAACGACCGGTCATGATCGAGGTCCGGCTCGGTACGCAAACGGAATTGGTCACGTGGGCGTTGGTGAACTTCATGCCATCCCGGCAAAGTTGATCGAAATGCGGAGTAGGAACTTTGGACTTCTTTCCACCGAAAGCCTTAACGTCCCCATATCCCAAATCATCCGCCAAAATGAAAACGACGTTCGGGCGATCCGAAGAAAAGAGAAGAGTATTCAGGGCTAAAATGAGGAATCCAAGTAACTTAAACTTCATAACCTTCCAAGGAAGATGGATTTGCCCGATTGTTCGAGATTCAACCTAGAAAAGGTAAAACTTTTATTTTTTGAGCGTCTGAACGCCATTTAAGTAGACGACGTTGTACCCACCATCCTGGTTTTCATCCGACCATCCATCGAAAGAATTTTTCGAGAGATAAAAGCGGCATAGTTCGCCATTCCTTGGCTGTGGGTGATAAGATTGACCTCCAGGCGGAGGGAGCCCAATTCCTTTCCAGGCTCGGCTCCAATAGCGAACATACACCAAACTTTCCGAAATCTTTCCCTTTTCCACTTTTTCGATCTTCACCTCGGCCACTTTCCGGTCGTATTCGTAACCGCTTACGATTGGAATGCCTTCTTCCTCCTTATGTGAGTAAATTGCCCGAACCTGCCCAATCACGATATGGGTCGCAATTCTTGCCAATTTTTCTTTGGAGGATGGTGCTCTGGCAGCTTGTGACAAAGGTGCGAAAGCAGACTGGGTTATTGCAAGAACTACTAAAGAATAAAAAAGACGTTTCCTTTTGAAGGCATTCATTTTTTCCATAGTTTTACCATTGCCTCACCCATGGCCAATCCAACGTTCATGTAGGTCTTGGCGTTTCCTCCATAATGAGCATTGGAAGAGGAACCCATACTGATGGGGTTGGTGTAGACCACTGCAGCCTCTCCCTTATGCGAATCTCCAAAGGCAAACATTCCTTCTATGATCAGCTTCTCATTTCCCGAAGCGGTTTCCTTATTGGTTTGTCCGAGAGTGGCGACCACCATCTTGGCCTTAGGCGCATTGAAGTCTTTTCTGAGCGCCTTGAAGAGTTGGTTCAAGTTCTTTTCGTACATCGCGGAATGAGCGGCGTTATAGCGGTCCTTATCCCCCTGCCACCATAGAAATCCAGCGATCTCAAACTTTTCGGCTCCCGGGTAGTGCTTGTCCAATTCGGACAACACCTTTTTGGCTCGGGCCACGTCCCCCAAGTACTGCAGCCCCGCATGCCAGTTGTGACTTGGAGGCGCGGGAACTTCGCCTTTGGTCCAACTTGGATAACGAACCTCATCCTTGTGAGCGGGCGTCATCAAGGTAATCTCCTTGCCGGTCTTCTTATCCGTCGTCACCACCTCATGCCTCGGGCTTCCGGGAGGAAGAAGGTCCCAACCGAGACTACGGTTGCCGATGGAACTTTTGAGAATCAATACGGGCTCATCCAATGCATTTCCCAACTGATGCCCGATTCCAGTCTCAATACCGATTTTGGAACCGGATACGGTCAGCCAATCGTTTCGACGAACCCCGCCGCGCCCATCCGGTCCACCGCTTCCCTGAGTATGCACGTTGCGAACGTCCATGCGTTTGGTCCAGTTTCCACTGCCATCGACCATAAAGGGATAGAGGTTTTCTTTCCGCACCGCATGCTCCAAAGAGCCTTCGTTGTCCCCCTTGACCTTACCCATTTCCAAAGTGTTGGACTGGCCCATGATGATGAAAACCCGAACCGGCTTGGACATATCGGCGGGCTTGCCATCCGGATCAGGCAATGCCTTTGCGGGCATCGTGAGGACCAGGAATAGGAAACTGGCAAGCGTGAGAGAGCGGGAGAAGGTTTTGGGAAGATTCATGACTCTTAAGAATTATGTCATTGCCCAACGAGGTCGAGAAAAACTTGGCAGGCAAATCAAAATAATCCCAAGAATTCGCGTAGGCCCTGAACCAAANTTGAGTATGTTCTCAGGCAAAAGACCAGTTGCAAACCGATTACGGACGAAAGGAGCGAAAAAATTCCTCCTCCGCCACTTCCCGCCGGGCCTCTTTGCGGGCTTTGACGGGTTCTTTTATTCTACCCACCTCAAGAATTCTCGTGGTCTTGCGACCCACGAGCCGATCCCTTTCCTTTTGTTCACTTACCGACTCGCTGTCGGAAAAACTCCAGCCTCTGGAACTGGAATAACTGCACGAACCGGTTAGCAGGATCAGTAAAGTCGGGAGGAAGGTAAGGAGAAAGGCAANACGCATCCGACGAAACTTGGTTTCAATGAGTAAACCGTCAATCAAGATTCACGAATAAAGCTGACGAATTTCCTCGGCAATCAAGGAGATGCCTCGTTCCACCACCATGTCGTCCTGAGCATAGNTCACGCGAATGCATTGATCCTTGTGAGACCAATCGTCCCCTTCCATGCCGGGGAAAAAATAATGTCCGGAAACCACCAAAACTCCCTTTTTCTTCAGCCTTTGGTAGAGCTCCCGACTACTTATGGGTAACCCTTCAAACCAAAGCCAGAGAAACAAAGCGCCCTCGGGCTTATGGATTCGCATAGGTATGTCGTCACCAAGCTCTTCCCGAAGCCGTTTGAGAGCTCTGTCGGCTTTCTTACGATAAAAGGGTTGGATGATTTCAGTACTCACCCGCGTAATTTCCCCACTCTTCACCAATTCATACGCAAGAGCGGGTCCCAAACTGCCCGGAGCCAGACTCAATACCGACGTCATTCGGGTTACCACCCGAATAATTTCCCTATGGGCAACAACGATTCCCGTACGCAAAGTGGGAAGACCAAATTTGGATAAGCTTAGGCAAAGTATGACGTTCTCATCCCACAAAGGCCGGGCTTCGGAAAAGATGATGTTGGGGAATGGGGTGCCGTAGGCATTGTCGATGATCAAGGGTACTCCCTGAGAATTGGCTTGTTCCCGAAGACGCGTAACCTCTTCGTCCGTCACCACGTTTCCCGTAGGATTGGTGGGGCGGGAAAAGCATATTGCCCCGACCTTGTCATCCACTTGCAAATGTTCGAAATCCACCCGGTATTTGAAAAGTCGATCATTCAATATTTCGATTTCAGGACGATTTGCCCGAAAGAAATCGGGCTCCAAACCGACTTCGGAATACCCAATGTATTCGGGAGCCAAAGGCAAAAGAATCTGCTTGTTTCTCGAACCCGTGAATTTCCCGGCAAATAGATTGAAGAGGGAAAAGAATGCGTTCTGACTACCATTGGTCAGGGCAATGTTTTCAGGGCCAATATCCCAGCCAAACTCACCCCGAAATAACTCTGCCAGCGCACCAATGAATGCCTTGGCTCCCTGAGGAGTGTCATAGTTTCCAATTACCCGTTCGAATTCTCCGGGACTCGCGAGGATTTCCTCCATCCGCTTTTTGAAAATTGCATGCAATTCGGGTAGGTGAGCCGGATTCCCTCCCCCGAGCATCAGAGGAGCGGGATCCGCGACCAAAGCATCACCCAGATCGTCCATTAACTCACCAATGCCTATCTCGCCGGCAAAGCGTTTCCCGAAATCAGTGAAATCCATTACGTTTCAAACTCATANCTCAAACCACGTCACGTAGGCGTGAATCTTTCCATCTTCAAGACCAACGGTACATTCCAAATATTTGGCNTTAGGAAGTTNNATCTTNCGATCGNTTCTCTCNGTAAGTTCATCCACTTTCCACCATGCCTGTTGCTTTGCAATGGCATGATTGGATTTGGTATCATTCCCTTTTTCAAAAATTTCGTTTTTAAGAAACTCTTCCTTCTNATCATTTGGAATCATTACTTTCAAGACCAAGGCTCGATCGATTCCGGACCCAAGAAAATAATAACCCACAGGTTCNGTACCATCAGGAAGAGTCAGTCCAGTTATCTCTGAAACATAATTGATTTCTTTTCCAGTAATCTCGGCTCCAACCAGTTCAATATCATCGCCAAAATCAAGACAGGAACATAAGAAAAGAGAGANAGAAAGTACAAAAGATCGACCTATGGTATATGCATTCACTGAAGTGAACACATAATTATTGATNATCTGAATCTATAGCAATCAACTTTCCTTTTTTAGCGCCAAGTTTGAGAAGGGTTTCAGCTGTCTGGTNACGGCCATTTGCAAGAGCCTCATCCAGTGGGGTCTGCCCTTTCGCATTAAGCTCATTCACATTGGAACCACTGCCAACCAANAATTCACAAATTTCAGATGCATGNTTCTCGGAATANCTNCGNGCCACGGCATGCAAAGCCGTTTCTCCCGCTTTGGCGCGATGGGGCTCGTTGTCTTCGATCATGCTTCCCGATTTGAGCTTCACGTTTGGGTCCGCGCCTTTGGCGATCAGGAGCTTCGTCAAGCTCAGGTAGACGTCGTAGCTCTTTGAGGCGCCTTGTGCGGCATTGCGGGCCGCTGCATACAAGGGAGTCTCTCCCGTGCGCTGTGTCTTTGCATTTACGTCCGCCCCAGCATCGATGAGCAAACCAGCAACTGCGGCATTACTAGCCATGTGTAAGGGAGTATGGTGAGTATCATCGATTGCATTAACATTGGCTCCCCGTTCAATAAGAAGTTTTATCATTCCCAGATGACTTTCTTTCCAATCACTATTTACCGCGCGATGCAAAGGCGTCATCCCGGGCTCGTCCTGCAGGTTCACATTGCCACCCTTATCAAGAAAATCTTTAACAACCCTAATATTTCCATTGTTAACATGATCGAGTAATTCTGCTTCCTTTCTGCCAAGGTAGACGGAATCCTGGTGATAGTCACAGCCAGACAAAAAACAAAAAGCTAAAAGAGCGGGAAGGATCGAATTGAAATTTTTGTGGTATTTATTCCTCATGGCATTGATTTACCTCTGGTAGATTTCGGAGAAAAATTTACTCAAAAGGAGAAACCGCAGGATCTCCCCTTTCTCCAAAATATGAAAAAGTAGACGCATTTCCATCGTAGCCCGCAATACCAGATTCGCTATGCCCAATTACCTCTCCAAACGCATCACGCGTAATCTCGATTCCTACAGCGACTTGCCGCTCTCCTTTTTCTTCTAAGTGCTCAATTAGATCGTTTGAAAAATGACCGATTACATGACCCGGAAAATCAACAAATTCGAATTCTACCAAATTGTGCCCTTTATTGTTTTGATCGCGGTCTACTTTCCAGTTCATTGCGTTCTCTCTCCACGGATTCAAAAACAGAGCATCCGCTTGCGCAGGTAAGAAAGATCAGAGCGAAATTTGCAAACCTAAGCATTTGTTTATTTCTTTTTCTTGGGAAATGAAATTTTTCCATCATATCCCACCACCACCATTTTTATTTCCATTTTCTTAAGAAGATCGATCCTTTCAGAAACAAACTTCTTTTTCTCTTCTTCGGATTTAGCGTCCTCAATGTTGCCGTTTAAGGCATTAAGAGCGGATGGAACTTTAGTAACCATCACTCCCCAAGCATCATTGTCTCCCCCGCCCTTGATCATCAAGATGAGAAAATTTTCATCATCATTTTTCCAGCCATATTTTTCCTCAACCGCCTTATGCACCACTTCCGGAATCCCCACCTGTTTTGCAATGGCAGAATAAAATTGATCGGGATCGGAGTACTCTTCCAGTAATTTAAGCCCCTCAATCTTAGTATCGTAGAGTTTCTCGAAGAACTCCACTTTGGTTCGGTCCGTGGAAGAGTCCTTGGCCCAGAGCGTAAGAAAAGAGTGACCTACGGCAAGAGAGAGGAGGAGTGCTTTCATACCGCACACTCTTGGTCCGGACAACCCGTGAAGTAAAGAGAATAAACCTAGCGAATTTTCAGTTTGACCTGATTGATCTTTCCCTTGAATCGAGTGTTTCCCTTGTAATCGGAAACCGAGGAGAGCGAGTCGTTGCCAACCTCAAGGGGATCCTGGGGGAAGGTTCCGATCAATGAAAAAAGTCCTCGTGACAACACTTTTTCACCCAACAGAACTTCGACCTTTCCGTCTTTCTCCAATCTTGCGGATACCACGATCCTCTCCTTGGGAAGGGGATCGTTGGATTTCAAGACTTTGAGGCTACCCTTGTTCCGACAGGCAAACACAAGACGTCCATCCTCCAAGTAAAGGGAATAACCACTGGTGGATCCACCATGGGAAACCAAAACGCCATCCTTTGTCTTCCCCCTCTCGAAGGTTACGATTAACTCAAATGGGTTTCCGCTAAAGTCAGGAGCTAGATCCCGCGTTACCTGATCCCCATGCCGAAAGAGATAATAACCTTTTTTATTCTTTTGTATCTTGGTAAGCGTTCGAGAGGGATTCATTTCCACGAATTCATAATAGGGACTGATCTTCATTCGCTTGGCCCATGCCAACCATTCCGCTTCCAATCGATTCGCTAAATCCGGTCTTTCACTTATGAGATTCACCGTTTCGCACCGATCCCTGGAAAGGTCGTAAAGCTCCCAAGACCGGTTTTTGTAGCGGTTGTTTCCGCGAACCAGTTTCCAGTCTCCGCTGCGAATGGCGCTTGATTCGAAGTGATCGAAACAAAGAACCCGCTCGCTCGCCTCACCCGCACCCTTGAAAAAAGGGACCAGACTCCGTCCTTCCAACGGATGAATCTCTTCTCCTCCATGAGATTCCGGGTATTCGCCCTGAGCAACTTCTAGAATCGTAGGCATGAAATCGATCAGATGAACCGGCGAACGTACCCAACGGTCGCCTTTGGAAATCCCCTTGGGCCAATAGGCGAGAAGGGGACTGCAATTCCCACCCTCATGATTGAAATGCTTGTACATCCTCAAGGGTGTGTTGCTCAGACAGGACCAAGCGCTGCCCACGGAATGATAGGTTCCCGGCCCACCCACGCTCTGCAATTCATCTCCTTCGTGCAATTGAGTGAAGCCTTTGCGACTGCTTTGATCGAAACCAAATGGGCCCCACTCGTAGCAGGCTCCATTGTCACTGGTGAAAAGAAGAAGGGTATTCTCAAGATCTCCACCCTTTTCTAGGAGTGAGAGAATTCTGCCGATTCCCTGATCCACGTGATCAATCATAGCGGCAAACGTGGCCATCCGATAGACCAGGTCCTCTTGGCGGTTTTGAGGAAGATCCGCCCACTTCGGATTGGGCTTTCCGGCGAAGTGGTTGGCTATGTCATCCCGGTCGACGGGAACTTCCGAAAGTTCGGTGAATTTCCAGGAATCGTTAAGCAAGCCAGACTCCCTTTGCCTGGCAAAACGTTCCTTCCGCAGTTCATCCCACCCTCGTCGGTAAGTTTCCAAATAGGAATCACGGGTTTCGGCGGGAGCTTCCAAGGGAAAATGGGGCGATGAATGGGCGAGGTAGAGAAAAAAGGGCGCATCCTTCTTCTGAGCCTGTCTGAGAAACTCGATCGCATAATCGTTGAAGGCGTCGGTGGCGTAAAACCGATCCTCCTCATAGTGGAGTTCTTCGGGCCTTCCCTCGGGCAACCTCTGATAGTTACTGACCTTCCACTGACTTGCGCTATGACCGCGGACATATCCGTAGTATTCGTCAAAACCACGATCCGTGGGAAGTTCCTCATGCCCTACGTGCCACTTTCCCACTCCATAGGTTTGATAACCGATGGGCTTCAGAACTTCCGCCAAGGTCATGCATTGCTTGTTCAGTTTGCCAAGATAGGCGGGACCCATACGGGCTGTCCTGTCTCCACCGGTAAAATTGGCAATTCCCGCCTGATGCGAATACAAACCGGTTAGAAGCGAGGCTCGGGAGGGACAACAACGCGCGGAGTTGTAGTTTTGAGTGAATCGTAGCCCGTCCTTGGCCAATCGGTCCAAATGAGGAGTCCGAACCTCACCCCCAAAGGAACCGAGGTCGGAATAACCCATATCGTCGACCAAAACCACGATGACGTTGGGACGTGCCTGCCCGATCAGCGAAAGGCAAATGGAGAAGATGGGCGAAAAAAAGGCAAAGATACGCATAACCGATTCATCGTCATTTTAAGAAGTGAAGTAAAATAAATTCGGAATCCTCCTTCCTATTTGATTGAGTTGCTCCAAGTATGCCCACTCAGGAAAAAACCGATAATCACAACCCGCACGAAGGATCTTACTCCTTGTTTCTGTGGGCCGCCCCCCTGCTTTCGCTTTCAATCGGTTGGTTCGTCCATACCTTCTGCGGACTCGAAGCGCCCGCCTCAATCACCCTTGGCATTGCCCTGTGGACTGCCCTTTGGTGGATATTCGAGGCGGTGCCCATCCCGGTTGCCTCCCTGATCCCCCTTTCCCTCCTTCCGCTCTTTGGTATTCTCGAACCCAAGGTCGTGGGTGAAAAATACGGTCACCCTCTGGTGCTACTTCTCCTCGGAGGGTTTCTCCTCTCCAAAGCCATGGAAAAAAGCGGAGCTCATCGGAGGATTGCCCTGATGATGGTCAACGCCTGTCCGTCCGGGGAAAAATTCCTGATCCTTGGATTCATGGCAGCCACCGCCTTTCTCAGTATGTGGATATCAAACACCGCAACTACTCTGATGATGCTCCCCATGGCCCTTGCGGTCATTCAAAACAGCAGGAACGAAGGGCTCAAAATACCGCTCCTATTGGGGATCGCCTTTGCGGCCAACGTGGGTGGAATCGGCACCCCGATCGGCACCCCGCCCAACCTCGTAATGATTGGGGCCTACAAGGATCTCGGGCATCCCGAACTATCCTTCACGGAATGGATGAAATTTGGCGTACCGGTGAGCGTGACCATGGTGCTGGTCATCTGGCTTTGGTTAAGCCGGGGCATCACCGGGAAGGAACCGATTGCCCTCCCCGATCCGGGAAAATGGAGAAGTCCGGAAATCCGCACCTTGCTTGTCTTCGGTTTCACCGCTCTTGCTTGGATCACCCGCTCCGAACCTTTCGGAGGGTGGAAGACCTGGCTCGATCTGCCTCAGGCCAACGACGCCAGCGTCGCCTTCATCGCAGTGATCTTTCTTTTTTGCCTGCCCAACGGAGAGAAAAAAGGAGAACGCCTCTTGGACTGGAAAACCGCTAACCGAATTCCATGGGGAATGCTGGTGCTGGTAGGAGCGGGCCTTTGCCTGGGCGAAGGCTTCAAGCAATCGGGTTTGAGCGCAACGATTGCCAGCGTCTTTTCAGGCATTGAAAGCCTGCCCCTGCTTGCCCTCCTGCTGGGGATCGCACTGCTGGTCACCTTCCTCACCGAGATGACCAGCAACACCGCAACCACCAACGTTCTCATGCCCATTCTGGGAGCCGCCGCCACCGCTTCGAACCTTGATCCCATTCTTTTGATGATTCCCGCCGCCATGAGCGCCAGTTGCGCCTTTATGCTTCCAGTTGCAACCATTCCCAACGCGGTTGTCTTTGGAACGGGAGAAATCACCGTCAGAAGAATGGCCCGCGAGGGCTTTGTCCTCAACATCCTCGGAGCATTGGTGGTTTCCGTGATCTGCTATCTCTTGCTTTCCTAAACAACTCCCGTGAAATACCTCTCCTGCCTACTTCTGGCGTTCGTTTCCATTTTTGAAACAACCGCTCAAGAGCGTCCCGAAAAACCGAACGTCGTATTGATCCTAACCGATGACCTTGGCTGGCAGGACGTCAAATGCTATGACGTCGACGAGCCTTCCCCAATGGAGACCCCCAACATCGATGCCCTTGCAAAAAAGGGTATTCAATTCTGGCAAGCCTATGCTCCGGCTCCCACCTGCGCTCCATCGCGATGCGCCATCATGAGCGGCAACCACCCCGCTCGAGCCCAAAAAACCCATGTTGTGGGAGGAGCTCCTCCCACCCCCAACCATAAGCATGGATGGACGATGATGGCCCCCTGGTACAGCGGAAGGATGCCCGAAAACGAAAGGACTCTGCCCCGTGCCCTGCAAGGGAACGGTTACGTAACCGGGCACTCCGGCAAATGGCATATGGCGATCGATCACATGGCTTTCCCCCAACCCGAGGACCAAGGCTTTGACTGGACCCAAAGCAGTCGTGGCGCTCGAGCCCGCATGAACAGTCGGGTAAGAGGATTTGCCTCAAATGCAACCCAGGATCCCTTTCGATTGGACGAAAATGGCTTTCCGTTTCATCAAACGAGCGAAGATGCTCTCACTTTTCTGAGGGAGAATCATCACCGACCCTTCTTCCTGTACTATGCGACCTGGTTGGTGCACACGCCCATACATACCCGTTCGGAACGACTTCTGGAAAAATATTGCAAGAAACTGGGAGTCGAAAAACCGAAGGAGGATCGGGGTTGGACGATCGAAGGTCAACGCAACCCATTCTATTGCGCAATGGTCGAAGAACTTGATTACCATATGGGTAAGGTGTTCACCTACCTGAACAACACCGATGACCCCCGCTGGCCGGGCCACAAACTATCCGAGAACACTTATGTTCTATTCACTTCGGACAACGGAGGCATGGAAGGTCATCCGGGGGAAGTCATCACGGACAACTATCCGCTGGATAAGGGAAAGATTTCAGCCATGGAGGGCGGAATCCGAGTTCCTCTGATTATAACCGGCCCGGGAATACGAGCAGGAGTCGAGTCCGACGTCATGGTCAACGGCCTGGATTTCTATCCAACCATTCTTACCCTTACGAAGACTCCCAAACCAAAGGATAAGAACCTCGACGGATGCGATCTGAGCGATCTTCTCAGGGATGACCCAAGCAACTCCCGCCTGGTTAGGGACAAGCAAGGAAAACCAAGGAATTCAATGATTTGGCATTTCCCTCACAGCGTTGCCCTTGAAAGTTCGATACGCGTGGAAGGTTTCAAACTCATCCGCAACTATGATCACAAGTATAACTCGAATACACCCGAGCTTGAGCTTTATCAGCTTTACCGCAACGTGAATGGGAAACAGGTGAGAGTGGATCTTGAAGAGGCCAACAATCTTGTCGCATCCAAGCCTGAACTGGCGAATGAACTCAACCGCGAACTCACTTCGGCCCTGAACGAAATGAACGCGAGTTACCCCTATTACAATCCTCGAGCTGCAAGAATCGGTATGGAAAAAAATCAGACCCCTCGAATCATTTCCCACGAGAGGAAAGGAAAGGTGGTCAGGTTCGCCTATCAGTCCAGGGGTTCCGAAGTGGTCCGGGCCGATTTGATCTACACCTTGAACGGAAACCAGCGATACGAAGAATGGTTCAGAGCGCTCGGAGAGTTGGAGGGAGAAAATATGATCAAGGTTCAATTGCCCGAGGGAACGACCCACTATTTCCTCAACCTAATCGACCGAAACAATTTTTTGGTCAGTTATCCGCAATGTCCCGATTACGCGACCTTGAACCAATCGAAGGATCCGTTTTCAAAATTCGCCATTTCCGCAAGATAGCAGGCATGCTCAGTTAGTGACCCGGAGAGGTAAGGCATCCACTGAGAACAACTTCTCGTATAAGCGACTTCAGGCGATAATCATAAAGCTTGGCCTTTTCAGTGATCTTTTCGATCTCCAGACTGTCTCCGGGTTCAAGTTCCCTCGAGACAAGAAAACGAAGAAGATGGCCAACGAAGGCCTTCGCATACCGATCGGTCTCCTTCAGCAGCGAATCCTTGAAGTCGGACGCTCCCTGGTAAGTATGCTTTCTCATCAAGCTCCCACTGGCATCAACTTCCCGACCATTGCGGTATGTTTCGCGCCAGCGGCCCGTCAAGTCAAAGTTCTCCATGGCAAAACCCAGGGGATCCAATTTCGAGTGACAACCAGCGCAATCGGGATGCTCGCGATGCTTTGCGAATTGTTCCCGGATGGTCATGTTTTTGGAATTTCCATCATCTTGCAGAGGAGGGACGTCATTGGGTGGAGGAGGTGGCGGGTCATTGAGAATCACTTCGATGATCCATGCGCCGCGGGCAATGGGATGTGACCGTTTGGGACCGGAAGTCATGCTGAGCATAGCCGCGTTGGTAATTACGCCGCCATACCTCGGATCACTCAGGGAAACTCTTTCGAACGTCTCCGAACGTAATTTTTTTCTCAATTCGGCATCGAACAACCTTTGCGACTCCGCTCCTAATTTATTTGGTTGGATAGGCTTCGGAGCTTTCCTCAATGCATTCCTCGCCTCCTTCAGATTTTTTTCGAGCGTACCCTTGCTCGCTCTTTGTTCGGGCGACAACCGAGCAAGCAGTTCACGGTTGGAAACGAAGGTTTGATTGCCTCTTGCCGCCTGCTCGACCTCCTCTGGATTCAAGGCTCGGTCATAGAGACGAGCTTTGTCGATGATCACGGCAAGGTGCTTGTTCCCACCCTTGGGTGTGTGACGCAAGCCAAAGAGCACCGAAGATTTGCCTTGGGGGAAAGTGGCCAGGTTTTTTTGGTAAGGTTTGCCGTAAGGCTCACCGTTGCGATAAAGGGCAATCCTTCCATCCGCTTCGTAGGTCATGATCAGATGAATCATTTGGTTGACCAAATTCTCAGGCGCGGAACCGGCGAAATCCTGAGTTCGACTGAAGCCGTTGCTGCCGGAAATCCAATGCCTGGGCATTCGTTCTCCCAAAACGATCGTATCGAAGAAATCACCCGGACCCTGAATACCCATGACCCCACCTCCTCTCTGATCAAGATTTTCAAGAAGAAACCAAACTTCGAGGCTCTTGGTCCGCAATTCGAAAGGGAGGTTGGCGCTCCGGAGATAGGAATCCTGACCTATTTCCACCATCCCGTCCTTGAACTCCGCCTTTCCATGCTTTTTGAGAGGAATGGCTCCGACCGAGCTTTTCAAATTTCCATTGAACTCCCATGCTGCGATCGGCCTGAGGTCAACCGGTTCCGAAAGATCCTCTTCCACCGCCCGTTCGGCCAAAATCCTCTTTCGGAAAGGATCGATCAAAGTAGCGAGTTCGCGTTCTCCTTTTTCGATCTCCCGTTCGATATCGAAGATTTTCCTCTTCTTTTTATCGTTCGCTTCGATCGCATTCTTCAGGTCTTTCTCGCTGGGCTTGAGCTCGCCATGGTACCAAGTCTCAAGAAATTCGTTTCGGTAAGCGAACGAAGGCTTGATCAGCTCGGCAATCGGCCGGTTTTCAACGAAAATGGCATCGAAAAGCAAAAGCGGTTCGACCACCATGGCCAGACTGGCCGGATATTCCTTGTCGATGGAAAAATACCGGTTGACCTTGGGATCCGGCGTGGCCGCAAGGGCATTTTCCAATTGCATCCATTGCGACGGAAAACTATCGAGAAACCGTTCGATTTTAGGATCCTCCAGCATTCCGTCAACGACCTTGGCCAATTCATTCGGATTCGTCAGACTGCCTTTTTCCGCAGCGTTCAGAAGCCCCTCGTCCGGACAACTCCCCCAAAGGGAAAAGGACAATTTGGAAGCCAACGCATAAGGATCGTTGTCCGCAACGGTCTCGTGCCGAAAGACAAACAGTGGAGAGGAAAGGATTGCGGAAACCACTTTTTTCATCCCCGCCGTGAAGGATTCCTCGGATTTCACTTGGGCTTGAGCATAGCGGACGTACCTGTCTGCGACCTCCTTTTCAACCGCGGAACGGAAAGCCAGACGAAGGAAGGGTTTCAATCGATCTCGGATTTCCCCTTCCAGATTCTCCGAGTTCGCGGGGGGGGCGAAGAACTCTTTCCAGATGCCCACGGTTCTCTCATTGAAGTCCGGGCTTTCCACGATGGAAACGCTCAACTTAAGAAAGGTGTCCATCAGAAGAGGAGACAAGGTCAACTGGTCGGACTGGTTGTCAAAGCCGTGGGCCGCTCGCAAATCCTTTGGAAAAGGTCGGACCTCGCGGAATCCCTTGTCACGATGATAGGCGGAGGCCCGGACGACCTGGGGTATCGTTTCAGCCGAAGTCTGCAAGTACTTGGTTCTGCGAGTCATCATCTTCTCCGAAAGTTCAAAGAGGTCGCTTTCGATACGGAACAAATCACGAAGAGAATTGTTGTACTGAAAACGGTTTAGGCGGCTGAGCCTCGGCTTTTCCCTCTTCGCATCCGCTGCCGCTTGGCGCATGAAATCCTTGAGCAATAGAACCGTAGCAGTCCTTTGCTCCTCCGAGAGCGGTTGCTCATTCTCCGGCGGCATGTCCCCAAAATCGATCACCTCGATCAATTCCTTGATCAATTCGGGCTTGGCGAGAATATCCGCTTGGCTGCGGATTTCCTTGAGATTGACCTTTCCCTTGGTCTTTTCACCACCGTGACACTTTACGCAATTTTGCTCGAAAAGGGGGGCGATTGTTTGGTTGAAGGAATCCAATCCAATCAAAGACTGGGAGAAGCAACCCAGGTACGAAACTAGGATGAGACGGAAGGGAGCGGACATGGACTACGTCCAGAGATCGGAAAGGAGACCACTGCTATCCGCGAAATCATCGATTTCCAGTCCCATCAGGTTTGCCAGGGTCAGCCAAAGGTTGGAATTCAGTGTTCCGCTCTTGCACTTGATGAAGCGGCCTTGCTTGACTTGCCCCTGCCCCCTTCCGGCCAGAATCATGGGCAAATCGAAAAACTGATGGGTTGCCCCGTCACCCAATCCGGCCCCAAAGGTAATCAGAGAATTGTCAAACAGACTGGTTCCGTCCGCCTCCTTCAATTCCTTCATCCGGGAAAGAACGTAGGAAAATTGCTCCATGTGAAAAAGGTCAATTTTCTGAAGTTCCTTCGCGACCTCTTCCTTCTTTTGGTTGTGGGTCATGTTATGGTGCTGGACCGGGTCGTCGAATACTCCCTCGTACATCAGCGAGGCATCCCAGCGCTCGGGACCAATCATAAAAGTGCTGACGTTCGTAATGCCCATTTGCAAGGCGGCGAGCATCAGGTCCGCCTGCAAGCGGATATATTCGCCACGGGGAAGAACTTCATTGCTGGGTTGCTTGAGATCGACCGCCTGGACAAGTGTTTCCAGTTTTTCGATTCGCTTCTCAATGTCGCGAAGCATGGTCACGAACCCATCCAGGGAATCACGATCTCCGGCACCCAGTTTTCGGGCGAGGCTGTTGGTGTCCGCCAAAATCAAATCCGTCACGTTCCGGACGTGTTCGCGATAGGAATCCGCCATAAACAACCGGTCATACAACTTGCGCGGATTCTTGATGGATGGAGCGATTTTTCCGGGACCATACCATGAGATATTGTCGAAATAGATATCCTCCTTACCCGCGGTGAATCCATTGCAGGAAATTTCAAGCGTATTGAATACCGAAGTGCGCCCCACCTGATCTCCAATCACCTGATCGAGGCTTCGCCCGTTCGGGTAGCGCATGCCTTTTTCGATTGCCTGATCGGGTGATACGCTCGTCAGGTAGCAGGACGCTCCCTGGGCATGGACGTCCTGCCCGTGTTTGAAGGTTCGATCGAGACCGGTGATCATGGTGATGTCGTTCCGGTGCTTTTTCAAGGGACGCATCGTGGAAGTGAACTCCAAGGGATAGATGCCCGGGTCGTTCAGGTGTCTTCTTTGATCCTTCGTCTTGTCCGCATTGAATCCACCTACGAAACCCGGCAAGGTCGCATCCTCTTCGCCGGGGAAAAAGTTCCGTCGGAGGATTCCGTTCGGGAGATACATCATGACCAATTTCTTATTGGGCAAAAGGTCCTCGGTTCGTCCGTACCCAAGGGAAGGGAAAAATGGCATGAGAACGGTAGCCCCGGCCGTACGAATGAAATGCCTTCTCGAGAAAATCATGATCTGAATACCCTTCAATCTAAAGAAAGCACCCGATCAATCTCAAATCATTTTTTCCAAACTTGGAACATTTGCCAAGTGGGGGGAATCAAAGGTAAAGGTTCTCCGAAAACTCAACCATCGGCCCTTCTGTACAGAAAGGCATCCGAAGTCAAAAGCGAAAGAATCAGGGCTTTCATACTGCCACCGCTTTCCCGATAAGCCTTGTGGGCCGCTTGTAGAACCGGACGGTCATGCAGGGTCTCGTTACGCCCCATCCAAAAGCGAAAGGCGTGCCGCACGAAGACCTGTTCGACTCTTTCGCTGTCAGCGAGTTTTTCGATCATCTCCATGGCATCGGCAACGGGACCATCCAGAGAGGGGTCTCCCGAATCCACGATTTCCCCCGAAGAATCAACCGGTTCATCGAACTCGGTGGTACGATAAATCCCCGCATGATTGTACATTTCAAAAGGAAGGCCAAGGGGATCCATTTTCTCGTGGCAACTCCAGCAATACTTTTCACGGGTTACCCGCATGCGCTCGCGAAGGGATACGTTCGGTTCATCCGGAAGTTGAGCATCCACGGTGATCGGCACATCGGGAATCCCTCCACCGAGTAGCCTTTCCCTAACCCAGATGCCACGATGAATCGCATGGTTATCCATAGCGTCGGAATGAGAAACCAACCAACTCGGATGGGTCAGAATCCCCAATCGCTGACCCTCCGGCACTGTAGAGAGGGTCCTTTCCGGTTTCATGGAACCTTGGCCAAAGGAGCGCCGACTCACTCGAGCAAAGATTTGCTTACCCGAAAAATCCGCTTCCTTGACGTTCGTGTTTATAACGCTTCCGGCCTTTCTTTTCATATCCGCCATTCTTTTGATTAAGGCCTTTAGCTCCTTTTGCTTTTTGGCCAACGTTTTTTGGAGCGATTTGTCGCTCTGGTTGGTCTTGGCCTCCGCTTCAAGCTGATTGACTTCCTTGGTCAGAATCTTCCGCTCTTCAGCAATTTCAGCAGTGGCCAATTCCTCAGCCCTCTTCTTCTCCTGCTGAGCGATGACTCTCTCTTCCTTGCTATATCTTCGCCCGAACAGCACGCGATCATTTCGGGTGTGAACCACCTTTTGAGTAGTCAACAATTCCTTCAAGACTTCCTCATCCTCAGCCAGGATCAATTCGATCAAGCGATCCGTACTTGCAGTCGCATCAAACATGGCCCGAAAGTAGGCGGCTCCTCTTGAAGAGGATCCCGTTCCGGCAAGAGCTTTTTCATCCTTACAAATATATCCAGCCAAATCATAATCGAAGAAATCCCGAAAGAAGCGGAGTATTCTTGGCTTTCGAATGGAATCATCCTCCAGCATACGCGAGACTTCACGTCTCACGTCTTCCTTGGTTTTCATCTTTCCCTCCGTGATTGCCTTTCTGAGGGTTTCGTCCGGTCTGATGTAGCGAAGGGCATGATTCAAGGCCAATCCAAGTTCCCAGTCCTGCAGCATGACTCGACCATATTCGTCAGGCTCCCCCTCTTTCGCGAGCTCCGCTCGAAAGAGAGCGTCCCGGTCGAGAAAGATTGACGAAAGCCCCATGAATGCGCCGTCCTCACGGCCAATCTTATCAATGGAATTCCGAACAATCTCCGAATATTCCCTTGATTCGTCCTCCGTCGGGGGGCGGAAGGTCAGAGCTTCGAACAAATAATCTATGGTTCTGAGAATCGACGGATCGCTGAAACTTTCCTGAGCCATCAAGTCATAAACCGGAGTGATGGGTCTGGAGACTTTGGTGTTGTATACGATGGCGGAAGGCAAGCCCCTTAGGTCACCCTTGGGTTTTACCTGATCGTAAGTCTTCGGATCATCGGTGATTTGCTCGGGAAATTCCACAAGGCTCATCGGACCATAGGCCATGTACTTGAGGATATCCTCCGCCTTGTTCAGAATTTGCGTGGCTTCCGAGCTGTTCACCGAATAAAAACCCGCATAATTCTCCAAGCCATGCTTTCGGTTGGATGAAAGAACCACCGGTACGCTCTTCACTGCAGTTTGATAAGCGACCGTTCCCCCCTCCCACCTGATGATCCGATCCGTTCCGAAATACAGTTTCAGCTCACCCCCATGATTGGTGGGCACGAAATCTCCACGAGTGCGAAGACCGGGTTTGGCAGGGTCATATACGGGCTCCGTGTTAATCAGTTCATTCAATCTGGTGATGTGTTCCTGAGGAGTGATGCGCCAGAGCCGTGTGGGGGAAGAGGTGGGTTTGAGCACGATCCCTTTGGGTAGTTCGCCAAAGAGCAGATCATGATCGAGGTAATTTGCCTTTTTGGGGTCAAGATCCGCCTTGAAACCACCCTTCTCTTTCATTTCATCACGCAATTCGCGAACGATCCACTCCGAAAACCGGAGGCGGTCGAGGATCTGAGGCCGGGGTTTGTTCTTCGGAGGCATTTCACCCATGGACACTTGCGCCCATACGGATTTCCAGACTGCGGCGTTGATTTGATCAACGGGCCCAAGTTCAAGAAGGTTAAGCCCGGCCTCGCTGGTTTCGTCATCGTGACAGTCAAAGCAGTGGTTTTCCAAAAAAGGTTCGGCTCGGCTTTGAAAAGTGCCCGAAACCGGTTCGCCCGGTACGTAGGGTTCGGCATAAAGGTAAACGGCTCCACATAACAGGAGGGCCCTTGGAGCGATCTTACCAAGCACGGCTAACTGAGAACTTCCTTCAGGGGTCCGGTTCCCGAGTCGTACTTTTTGGCCATGGCTTCAGACATGTTGAAACGGTCGGCTTGGACTCCGGATACCCGTAGAATGGAGTTGTACAATGCGTTGATGGGACGCTTGCCGTCCAATTGAGTGAAACAACCCGTCTTGAAGGCTCCTCCGCAATCGCCAAGAAGCATCACCGGCCAATTCGAACCGTTGGTATGCTGCTTGTCGGCGTTGTTGCTGGTGTAAACGATCAGAGTGTTGTCCATCATCGAGCCATTGCCTTCGGGCACGCTCTCCAACTGCTCCATCAGTTTGACCAACATCCGGGAGTTGTACTGTCGAATTTTGATCCAGATGGGATTGTCCTTTTGCTTCATGTGACCCAAGTTGTGTCCCTGTTGCTCGATTCCCAAGCCCTTCCAGGCACCGAAAATCTCGCCCCGCCCGGAACCGATGGTCAAAGTGTTGGTGGTTCCCGACTTCAAGGCCGAGATACCAAGATCAAGCAAGGAATCGTGCCAATCGGTTTCGAATTCAGGATTCGTGTATCTCTCATCGACTACGGGCGCGAATTTCTTGAGATGCCCGGACACTTTGGCCAGACGCTCACGCAATCCGTTCATATCCTCGAACCCGCGCAGGTAATGTCCGTAGCGCTCCTTTTCACCAAGCGGGAGTTCGAGCCCTTCCGATGAAACCATGCTCTCAATCCGTTCCAGCATGGAGGAGCGAGCCTCATGCTGATTACGAATGTCTCCCTCTGCAATTCCTCCGTACAAGAGCTGATACAAGTGGTTGGGATTGGAATGCATGAAAATAGGCTGACCCGCTCCGCTTGCCGAAAGGTTGGCCACGGTAGGCTTGGCCCGCATGTTTTCGATTGAATCCATACCTATGCATAGGTGAGGAAGTAAGGTTTGCGGAAGGATTTTACTCAGCTCGTAATCAATCGTCGGACCGGCCGGAGGAACGCCATCGCTACCCCGGTAACCACCCAAGGCGCCGAAAAACGGACTATGGGAGGGACTTGTGTGAAGTCCATGCAAGCCATTGATGATATGCATCCGATCCTTGAATGGTTCAAGCGCTTCGATAGGCTCGGGTAGCTTGGCATTGGCCAGCGAACCGCTGGCATTCATCTCACTGGGTATGCAGGTCGCAGGGTCAAAGCCTTGGTTTTGCAAAAAGAAAATAACCCGTTTCATCGGTGAAGCGGTCGAACCGATCCCAAAGGTTTGGTTCGGAAGGAAACCACCACCTACAGCGGCGCCGAAACCCGCCGCCAAACTTTGCAACATGCTTCTACGATTCATATTTTTAAGATTAATAGCGGAAGAGGACGATTTTATCCATATTTTTATTGTTTTTTTTATGAAAGCCAATTGTGCCGAAAATCAAACGCAAGGCACGGGGGTGATCAAAGTTGGGGCGAAGAAGCTTCAAGCCTTTCCGTCTTGGTGCTTTTCAATGAGCAAAAGCATGATTAGGGTCGGGACATGCCTTTGACTCCCATCCGCATGCGACCTTTCCTTAGGTTCGCCGTCTCTCTGCTTGCCAGCCTCTGCCTTGGCGCGGGCGCCAAGGAAGCGTTTCCCGAAAAAGCGATCACTGTCATCGTACCTTTTGCCGCCGGCGGGGGCAGTGACGTTTTCGTCAGGATCTTTCAGGAGGCGATAAGAAAAAACCAGCTCTGCCCTTTTCCGATCGTTGTGAAAAACCTGGCCGGAGCCGGAGGGACCATAGGCAGCCGAGCCGCCAAGGAGGCGAAACCGGACGGACATACCCTGCTCTGCCTCCATGACGGGATCTACACCGCCCAACACTACGGTAACGCGGATTGGGGACCTTCGGATTTCGAACCCCTCGCCGCCACGGGGAGGAGTGGCGTGGTGGTTGCGGTCAGCGAAAGCTCTCCCTTCGAATCCTTGCATGACCTTATGAAAGAAGCCATTCGAAGACCCTATCAATACGTATTCGGAACCAACCTGGGAGCCCCCAATCATTACTCGGCCCTTTTTCTGCAAGAGGGGATGCCAGGCGCCAAATTCCGTTTCACTCAAACCGGTGGGGGAGCCAAACGTTTGGCCCAACTCAAGGGAGGGCACGTAGACCTAACGGGCTTTTCGGTTGCGGAATACGAACAGTTCAAGGCGGCGGGAATCCGGGCTCTCGCCACCATGAGCGAAGAGCGCGAGCCCTCTTTTCCCAATCTCCCCACGGCCAAGGAACAAGGGGTGAATGCGGTGCACGGCCTGATGCAATTCTGGTGGGCGCCCAAGGGGACGCCCGAACCTCGCCTCTCTTACCTCCAAAATCTTCTGCGACAAACCATGGAGACCGATTTCGTTCGCACTCGTCTCGGTAATCTTCACATGGAACCCTTCTTTCAAGTCGGAGAGCCACTCCTCGAGACCGTGCGTTCGAGGAGCGCCAACCTCCGTGGGATAACCCTTGAAAAACCGACTCCCCTACCACCCCTGCCCGAGTTGGTCCTGGGCGTGGTCGTCGCTTGTTTCTTTTTTGTTTGGAGAGAAGGAAAAATGCAATGATCGATCTCTTTGCAAATCCCCTGATTCTCGGACTTGCCCTTCTTGGAACCGTCCTTGGCATAACCGTTGGCGCCGTGCCCGGGTTGACTGGCACGATGTTGATTGCCCTGTCCCTCCCTCTGACCTTTTCCATGGAACCGGTTTCGGGACTTGTCCTCTTGGTGGGCATGTACGTGGGAGCGGTAAGCGGGGGATTGATCAGCGCCACTCTCCTAAGAATGCCAGGGACTCCGGCCGCGGTCATGACCACCTTGGACGGTTACCCCATGGCCATCTCAGGACGTCCGGGACGAGCCCTGGGTCTGGGAGTCGGCGCCTCGCTCTTCGGGGGTTTGGTCTCATGGGTCGCGCTTTGGCAATTGTCCGAACCGATGGCTGATTGGTCGACCAAACTCGGTCCCTTCGAACTGTTCTCCCTGGTAATTCTGGCCCTTGCATTACTTGCGGGCGTGGGCGATGCCAGCAGGGCCCGCGGCCTGCTCGCGGGTAGTTTGGGGGTGCTGGTTGCGATGCCCGGAATGCACCCCGCCACCGGCGAGCTTCGCTGGACTTTTGGCTTCACCTCGCTGAACGAAGGTTTCCGTCTCATCCCCGTGCTCATCGGAATGTTCGCCATCGGTAAGATTCTCGAGGATCTCACCGGTAAGGACGGTCCGGTGGAAAAGGTTTCGGGGAACGATTCCGCATGGATCGAACCGGGGTTATGGAAAAGCCAGCTTCTCAATCTCTTTCGTTCGTCTGGCATAGGAACCTTGATTGGCGTCTTGCCCGGCGTAGGCGCCAACATCGGATCACTGGCTGCCTATATGGCCGCAAAGCGGACTTCGGACAAGCCTGAGGATTTCGGGAAAGGAAGTGAAGAAGGCATCATCGCCTCGGAGTCAGCCAACAATGCCACCGTGGGGGGAGCCTTGATTCCGCTCATCGCCCTGGGCGTTCCCGGAAGCGTAATCGGAGCTGTCCTGCTTGGAGCCCTCATCGTTCACGGCCTACAACCCGGACCTTTGCTTTTCAGGCAAAACCCCGATGCGGTGCACGCCATCATCGGAACCGTTCTCGTAGCCAACCTGATGATGTATCTGGTGATGCTCGTTTGCGCCCGTTGGATCGCCAGACTCTCATCGGTTTCCAAAAAAATTCTCTTTCCCCTGGTAACGGCCTGCTGCATCTGGGGAGCTTATGCCTTGAACGGTTTGTGGTTCGACGTCGGGGTGATGCTGGTCTTTGGCGTAGTGGGTTGGCGTATGGAAAAGGCTCAATTGCCCTTGGCCGCTTTTGTGATCGGTTTCGTCCTTGCACCGGTAGCCGAGGAAAATCTTTGCGCCGGCTTGATGGCAAGCGGAGGCAGTTACTTTCCTTTGGTGACCCGGCCCATTTCCCTCGCTTTGTTGATCACGGCAGTCAGCCTACTGGTTTGGAAAAAGAAAGGATCGGCAAAATCGCCTCGAAAGAATACACCTTGATGGAGATGACCGATCGACCGAATATTCTTTGGTACTGCACCGACCAACAACGCTTTGACACCATCGGAGCTTTGGGGAACCNGCATGCGCGAACGCCCGGATTGGACGATCTCGTCCGCTCCGGCACGGCCTTTACCCATACCTATTGCCAAAGTCCCATCTGCACNCCCAGNCGGGCAAGCTTCATGAGCGGCCTTTATCCCAGCCGCGTTCACAACACCCGGAATGGGAACGAAAGTTTTCCGGAATGGCCACCCGTGATCACCAAACTGATCGCCGATGCCGGCTATGATTGCGGAATGATCGGAAAGTTTCATTTGCAAAGCGCGGGGAAGCGGACCGAACCGAGAATCGAAGACGGGTTTCGCTATTGGAAGTTCAGTCATGCTCCCCGNGACGACTGGAAGGAAGGGCACGACTACGCCGACTGGGTGAGGGAGCGGGGCGGAGACCTCAACCGGCTTCGCGAAAGCGAGGACCGCGTTCCCACCGAACTCCACCAAACGACTTGGGCATCCGAACGGGCAATCGAATTCATCCGACAAACGGGCAAGAAACCCTGGTTGCTGAACCTCAACGTCTACGACCCCCATCCGCCTTTTATCCCGCCCAAATCCTATGCCGATCAATTCGACCCGAGTGAGATGCCCGGGCCTCACTTTGAGAAAAGCGACCTGGAAGCTCAGGCCAAATTAGCGGATTGCGATTTTCAGGACGAAGTCCGGTCTCCCGAGGAACACGATGCCAAAGGGGCTCAGGCCCGCTATTATGCAATGATCGCTCAAATTGACGATCAATTCGGAAGGATTCTCCAGACTCTGGACGAAACCGGGCAAAGAGACAACACCGTCATCGTCTTCACCAGCGATCACGGCGAATCCCTCGGGGACCACGGTCTGATGTACAAGGGATGCCGGTTTTACGAGGGCCTGGTGCGCGTTCCCCTGATTTTTTCCTGGCCCCGGCGTTTTTTGAAAAACCAGCAGTCCGATGCCCTCGTTGAAATGATGGACTTGTCCGCGACTCTGCTCGAATTATCCGGAGTTCCCCTACCCGATTATTTTCAGGGTAAGAGTCTTCTTCCAATCCTCACAGGCCAATCGGACGCAAGCGAGCACCGTAACTTCGTTCGCTCCGAATACTTTGACGCCCTTGATCCGCACTTTACCGGAGGGAGNGGAACCTATGCCACCATGCACCGTACGCAGACTCATAAACTCTGCGTCTATCACGGCAAGGGGGTCGGAGAGTTGTTCGATCTCGCAAACGACCCGTGGGAACACCGGAATTTATGGGANGACCCGATACACTCCAAAATCAAAANTCAATTGATTGCCGAAAGTTTNGATGCCCACGTTCTCCTTACCACCGACGTCGGTTCCAAGCGAATCGCACCCATGTAGTTTCGCAGAAANGCATTCATTCAAGGCCATAGAATCGAAGAGCGTTCTCCCGGAAGAGTTTTTTTGCGATACGCTCCCCTCTCTCGCTATCATCAAGCCTCATGACNGGCGGATTAAAGTATCCTCGAATAATACCCAGTTGCTCGGAATAACTTCCTCCCCTGTCAGTAACCGGCCAGTTGCTCCCATATACAATGCGATCCTCTCCAAACGCATCAAAAACAATCTTAAAAACAGGAGAGTAAAAAGATCTTTCCTTGGGTACCGGTTTCACCCCTGCTCGCTGGAAAATACCGCTTACCTTACAGTACACGTTTTCGCATTGAGCCGCTTTCTCAATTGATTCCTTCCACTCGGGGTCGAGAGGATCCTCGGTGATGGACAAGCCTCCCAGATGATTAATCATAATCTTCAAATCAGGCAAGCGCTCGGCGACTTCGGTTACTTCATCAATGGTAAAATTGTGGATGAGGACATCAAGAGTCAGTCCTTTTTCAGCAAGCAAACCCAAGTCCCGCCAGACCGCATCGCTGAAGAAAGCGTCCCCGCCCGGGCGACTCCTCATCCGTAGACCGACAAATCGGGAATCCTTGGAAAACCGGTCGAGCAAAGCGGCAAACTCATCGGTCCCGATGGGCAAGTTGCCCACCAAAGCCAAATAGCGGTCCGGGTTGTCCTTGACCAAATCCAACATCCACTGATTATCTTCCGCCCGACTGCTCGCTTCCACGATCACGGTCGAAGCAATACCTTCACGGTCCGCCACTTCGTCGAAGTGTTCGGTTAGAACCGGACGATAGAGGACTTTATCCGTTGCCGGCGGCCAATCCACTCCCTCGGATCGATTGGTATCATAGAGGTGAATGTGCGTATCGATGATTTGAACTTGATCGCTCGGTTCTTCTTCGATGGNAAGAGGCGCTTGCGTGCAGCAACTTGAAAAAGGAAGCGCTCCGGCAACCGCAAGCAGACAGCATGCAACCTTGGAAGGCATTTTNATGGGATTCATGGTCAGGCCAGTTTCCACCCCTTACGGTAAGTTCGTCCAAGATACTTCTCCGCATCGGGAGCATTCGGTATCTTCATGTTCTCAGCATCCCATTCCAGTTTGGTTTGAGCCCGGTAGGCGACGTTACCCAAATGATTGGCCTCCGTCAACGGACCTGCATAGGCAAAATTGCACAAGGCCTCGGGACCCTCCCCCTTACAGGCCCGGATCCACTCGGCCTGCTGACCCGGAGAAGGCTCGATCCATGGCTCGGGTCGCTCGAAATCCTTGAACTTGTCCTCCGGAAGAAGAACGTGCTTGCTGTATTCGGAAAGAATCATGCCACTGTCCCCGATGAAAAGGGTACCGTTGCCCCACTGGGGAATCTTCTTGTCATGCCAAATCTTCGGTTTTTCGGTTCCTTGGTACCAAGTGTGTTCAACCGCAGGATATCCGTCTCCGCGGGGTCCGAAACTGTACTTTACGCTCATCGAGGCTGGGGCAATGTCATGATGAGGTTTGGGTCCGGTCAAGGGCTCAATCGTCAATGGCGCATCCAATTTAAGGGCCCACCAGGGAAGGTCATTGCGGTGACTGCCCAAATCAGACATGGTGCCGTTTCCGAAATCCCACCAGCGATACCATTTGGGACCCGGGAAATAGACGTCATTGAAAGGACGGAAAGGAGCGGGGCCAATCCAAAGGTCCCAATCCAAGAACTCGGGGACCGGATGAACCTCCTTGGGCGTATCGTCAGCTGGAGTTTTCCAGCCCCACGCCCGGCTGACCCAAGTATGGGCCTCACGCACTTCACCAATGGCACCGGACTGAATCAGTTCGACCACCCGGCGGAAATTTGCCCCGGCATGAATTTGAGTGCCCATCTGCGTTTGCACTCCGGCCTTGGCCGCGGCCTCCGTGATGATCCGGCACTCGTGAACGTCACGGGTGAGGGGCTTTTCGCAATAGACGTGCTTTTTCGCCAGCAAGGCGGGCAAGGTGGCAAAGGCNTGGGTATGCTCGGTGGTGGANACCACCACCGCATCGATATCGTCGATCTTCTCGTAAAAGTCACGGAAATCCGCATAGGTCCTCGCATCCTTGCACCAAGGAAAGCGAATCGCTCCATCCAGTGCCTTTTGGTTTACGTCGCATAGGGAAACCACTTGTTCGTTGCGGCAGGCCGCGACATGACTGCGCCCCCTGCCCCCGACTCCGATCAGACCGACCGCCAACTTACCGTTGGGTGACTTGGATTGAGTGATGGCCGGGAAGCCAAAGACGGCGGAGGATAATGCGGTTCCTCGAATAAAGCTTCGGCGGGAAAGAGGATTGGGTTTGGCTTGAAGTTTCATAGGAGTGGTGACGTTGGGTTTGCAGGTTGATGATACGAAAGCTTGAAGGAGTGGCTTTCGGGATTAGGGACTGTAAATCTCATTGAGGGCGCAAGGCGATGGAGTCACTGGAATATCGGATGACGTAGGATTTGCCGGAAAAGGACACTTGAGAATTGGCGAACCTTCCATCAATGGAATCGGCCTTTAGAACGGTAATTTCATCAAGATTCTTCGGATTCCCGATTCCTTCCACCCTTAGGTTTCCCGACAGATGAACGGAACCCCGCACAACCAGGGGATTGCCCGGGTGAAGAACGAGGGTACCCGAGGTATGCAAGGTTGCNCGGACTTCTCCATGTCCGCTTAGAGTTCCTCCAGGGCAAACCTCGACCCACCTTTCGGAGCTCANGGAACCGCCCTCGAGAAACACTCCTCCCTTTTCCGCAATCCTGAGCTCGTTACGGGCAAGCACTCCGGCGCCATTCTTGACGGTGAGCTCGCCTGCGACCCTGAGAGCCAAAAATTCGGTATCCTTGGAGGCGATGGCCGCCCCCCTCCTGATTTCGGCGCACCAATGGGATTGAGGGTTCCCCTTTTCCACCATATAGGTGACGTCCCCATTCTCATAAAGGTAATCCGTCCAATTCGAAGCTTCATGAAGGAAACCGTTCGCAGTCTTCGCGTTCCAATCATGATAGGTGTTGGCAAAACCAGCGGCTTCGTCCACCCGTTCCGCGGTAAGTAACTGGTTCAGCTCTCGAACCAAATCCTGACGAATTTCAGCCAAATCGTTTGCCTCCGCAGGATCGGTTTGCAGATCGTAAAGCTGCCATTTGGCGGGGTCTTTTCCATCCCTTTTCCGGTAAGACTTTTTCTTCCCCGATCCTTTCAGTCCTAG
>NZLE01000062.1 GCA_002692605.1 Opitutia bacterium | reverse complement strand
TTCTACATCTATTCCGAAAAGCTCGACCTTTTCACTCAATATACATACTCGCGCTCACAATCTCACAATGCCCCCTCATCACAGAACCTTGCTGATTCGGTAACCAATTCCCTCACTTTAGGCGTTAACGGTGAAATTTCACCAAAATTGAGTGGAACCGCTTCCATCGGTTATTCCCACTTAAGTTTCGACAACGCCCTAACGCCTTCTCAGAACTCACTCATTTCCTCTCTTTCCTTATCCTGGAAATATAACCAGAAAACCTCTTCAACCCTTACCTTAGACCGAAGCTTTTCTCCTTCGGCCCAAGGTTTCTCTAACTTAAGTACTTTCGCTCGCTTTAATGTAAATCATCGATTTCTCGAAGATCTCACCGGGATTGGATATTTGTCCATCGGCCATTCCGAGTACACCTACCCCGCTGGCCCCACAAAAGTCGGGGAAACAAGTTCTTTTGATAGTTATGGTTTCGGAATCAGTGTTTTAAAAAGAATAAGCAAGGTCTTTTCCGCAAGTGGGGGATATGATTTCTCATTTGTCGATAGAGGCACCGAAGATTTTGCAAGGCATGTACTGCAAATTCAGATGACGGGAAGGTTTTAGACCCTTTACTTGTTGAGACCTTTAAAGAAAATTCAACATCTATAATGAAGAAGTCGCTTACAGGCCTATTCCTCGGCATCTCATTCTACTTTCTTTTTTCTTTCTGTGTCCTGGTTTCCTTCGCCCAATCGAGATACAATGACCCATCCGTTTTGTTGGATCCAACCGGATACAAGCTTCGGGTCGGTGATACTTTGCGTATTCTTGTACGAGGAGAACCGGATTGTACCCTTGAGGCGAAGATTAATAACGATGGTAACCTGAGATTAGTGTATCTCGGCGAAATCCAATTGGTCGGAATAACCGCCAAACAAGCGGAAGCAAAAATTGCCAGAGATTATCAATCAAACCTCATTTTCAGAGAACCGATTGTTAGTGTTTCGGTTTCCAAGTACACGGAACGTTCCGTTTTTCTTTCAGGTGCCATTAATAGAAAAGGGCCTTACGTTTTTCCTCCGGAGGTTGAAGCCATGAATATAGTCGAAGTAATCGCAAGGGCAGGTGGCTTTAATGAGATCGCCCGAAAAAGCAAAGTTTACGTTACGAGAACCTTTTTCGATGAGCGTGGAACCGCACGTGAAACCAAAACTTACGAGGTCGACGTGGAAGGCCTGAGCACGGGTAATATACGAGGTTCGTCCAAAAGATTTTGGATTTACCCCAACGACCGTATCGAAGTACCGGAAAGGCTCTTGTAGATGGATGATGATATCGATTCGATCAGCGTAAACGCTGGGGGAAAGCCCAAAAGCAGAATTAAGGGACTTTCCGACTTTGTTCTAATCATTAGAGATCGTTGGCTTTTGTCCCTAACGGTAGCTTTGCCAGTCGCCTTGGGTTTCGTATACAACCAACTACAAGGACCGGAATATTATGCTTCTTCTTCCTCCTTTCGTTTGATTCCACCTCCTGCGATCCTCAATCTTCAGAAAGTGGAGCGCGACCAACATGTTCAGGGATTGGTTGCCAAACACCTCGATGGACTAAACAGCCAGGAATTGAGAGTAAACGTCATACAGAAAATCAAAGACAATCCTGAATTCAAATCGACTCTTTTGGCACCGTATTTGAAGGAAGGCATTTCCATGGACGTGGGGGCGACCGTTACCTATTCCGTTGGAGTTTCTCCTCCCACCGAAGGCAGACCCAGATTTACGATTAACTCGAATTCGAGAAGTGGAAAGGGGGCGATGATCGTTGCTGACGTTGTTCAATCCGAATATGAAAAGTTGCATAAGAGTAAAAAAAGCCAGCAGGTCGAGTCCGTTAGAAACGTTCTTGAAGTGCTCCTTCAGAAAAGCATCGATGAGGAATCTAGAATATCCGGAGAAATGTCCGAATATAAAAAAGCCAACCAATTGCCCTTCCTAGAAGATGAAAAGAAAGATACTGCAGACCGCAAGAGTCAGTATCAGGCTGAAATAACAAGATGTAAATTAGAGCAAATACGAATCAATTCGTTGCTCCGCCAGATTTTGCAGATTCAAATGAGGATTGGCGCTCAAACTTCCTCCTTGAAATCTGATGACGTGGAGGGGGACATCGCGGTAATCAAAGAATTCTTCGAACTTGACGCGATTGAAACCTACGGAAGCATTCCCTCCTTACGCAAAACGTTGTACGATTTGGAGACAACGAGAAAAAATTATCAGGAAACGGGTACCGGTTATTTGGAAAGACATCCTAAGATGATGGAGAATGCAAGACAGGTTTCGGAGATTAAGACGACCTTAAATCTTGAGGTAAAATCTGCCATAGAAGATCTAAGGGATAAGCATATTCAATTAAACGCCCAGGAAAAGGAATTCGCCACTGCCATGCAAAAGGTTCAGGAAGATTCTCGAAAATTGAGCGAGATTGAGGAAACACTTACGAATTTTGACAGACAACTTGCCGTTGTAAGGAAAAGTACGGATCAAATACAAAGTCGCTTAAATGACGTGAGGATTGAGCAAGCCTTGCCGTCCGAACAGGAGGAACCCCTCCACAAAGAGCAATTTGCTTACCAACCGTTCGCACCATACACACCAGACAAAAATAAAATCAGAAAAAGCGGATTCATTATATTCTTCGCAGTTTTCTTCGCTCTTCCAATCCTTTTGGAATTCGTTGATAATCGTGTAAAATCCCCTTGGGATGTGGAAGTGTTTGTCGGTCATGACTTGATTGGTGGAATCCCAAAGATTTCGGAGGTTGAAGAGAGGCAAAGACCATTGATTGTGGGAAATGACTTGGATGACGGACTGACTGAATCCTTTAGGAGTATGTACAGTCGAATCCAAATGAATTCCAATTCCGATTATCCCAAGGTGCTTTTGGTCACTTCTGCCATTCCAAGTGAAGGTAAGAGTCTCATTTCAGCCAATCTTGCATACAGTTGCGCCAACCATGGCAGAAAAACCATTCTTATTGATTTCGACCTGAGAAGGCCTGGTCTTCACAATTTCTGTAACATTACTAATGAGAAGGGCATCGTCTCGCTGGTGAACGAGGTCGTCAAAGGAAGTTCCGATATTGATGAGCAAATCAAAAGCTGCCTGCATGAAATTCATCCGAATTTGCATGTTTTGCCATCTGGTGGTAAAACCCGCGCTGCTACCGAAATGCTGGAAAGATCTGAGTTTGACTATGTGATGAACAAACTTCGGCAAATTGCCGAAGTGATTATTGTTGATAGCCCGCCAATTGGCTTGTTTCCCGATTCTCTTGCAATTGCTCGAAAAGTTGAGGAAGTCCTCTTTGTAACGAGATACGGAAAGGTTTCGAGAAAAGTTGCCAAAAGTCTTCTTGAAAACATCGAGGAGACCGGAGCCAATGTTTTGGGAGTGGTTTTGAACGATCTGCCCCAGAAAAAAACACCTGGATATTATTATTCGGGCTATTACGGATATGGATATTTCCGTTACAAATATTACAATAAGTATTACGGCAAGGATAAGGATGAAAAGCCTCCGGTGGAAAAATTAACCACTTAATTTTCCCTCCTTGATTTGCGGCAGCTTAAAAAATATCGCTTTCTTCAAATAAGGTTTTGAGATTATGTCTCTCGAATATAAAACGATTGTAGTGTCTCCTGGTGGTCTAAGGGTAAAAGGGGATGATCACTCGAACGAGTTAGCTGAAATACTGACCAAGAGCATGAGCGAATTAGCAAAGGAAGGTTGGAGGGTCATTTCACTTATTCCATCCATGACTAGCCAAGGTGCAGTGGTCAAAATGCTCATTACCGCGGAGAGGAACTTGGAAGAAACTTCTTAGATCAAAAGGTTTCTACGGTTACGAGAAATCGTGAATTTGAGGTAATCACGATTTGCTCGCTTGGCTTTCCCCGAACAAGACTNTATTCAAGAGAGCNAGCTCCATATCGATTTTTGATTAGAGTGTTAAAATCATAGGATCTGCGTTCCCACAAAAGTTCCTCACCCAAAGTTCTTGCCAACAAGTCATAAGAATTACCCAATAAGTCCACGAGTTCGTTTTCGGAAGTGCCTGGAACCAACTTCTCTCTTAACGTCATTTCAAACTGGGAAATATTCTTATGGGCCTCGACCAAATTTTGTCGTGCGCTCATCTCACGCTGAAAGGAAATCTGATCGACTTGATTTTGAAATTGCTCGTCAGGATTCCAGGNTCTTCCGCAACCACTCATACACAGGAGAAAGGTAGCGAATAATGAAACTCTAAGATAGCCTAGCATAAGAATTCTCTTTGCTTAACGAATGGCATTGAATTTGCTCAATTTTCATACCCTCTGTATGGATTTATCATTTCCACTTAAACTCGAGCGTCAAGCTTCCAGTCTTGCGGCNAGCCTTTTTCTTCCAGTCCCAAACTCTGGAAATTTGTCNTTTAGNATTGCTCGTTTTCCTTCNGAAGGCACAGAGGTCATCACTGACATATACAAACATGGCTCAAGGTTTCATGTGCAAGTAACGCGTTTTTTGGTCTCGTTGAGAGACCGTATTGCAAACGGTCATGCTGGTAAGCATACCGGTCTCGACGTAGCTATGGAGATTTCTTGCAGTACTTGTGAAAGAGACAACCCTTTGGTTGCTGAACTTCGAAACAGACCTCCTTTTGATCTTAGGAATGATTTGTCCGGNTCCGAATCCGAAAATCACTATTTCATTTTTTTCACGGATTCAAAAAATTGCGTTGCAAAGGCCGTTTCGCAACCCTACGCCAAACCTTGGACTGAGGATTGGCAAAGACTCATTAACCGATCTTACGGAGCCGAACATCTTCCTCCNAGGAGGAACAAGGCATTGGTTTGAAGNTGATTTATGACAAATGAACGCAAAGTGAGAGGGGAGGGTGGCAAGACCCTGTCTTTTCCAAAGCTTCTACCAAATATTTTTACGACCATTGGNCTTTGTTCAGGATTAACCGGCATCCGTTTTGCAATCGAGGAAGAATGGCAGCAAGCGGTTTTGTCCATTCTCATTGCGGCATGTTTTGATATGATTGATGGACTTTCCGCAAGATTACTTAAAGCCTTTTCTCGTTTCGGTGCGGAACTGGATAGCTTAGCGGACACAATAAGCTTTGGTGTTGCCCCTTCCATTGTTACTTATCTGTGGCTGAGGGAATCTGTTAGCGGTCAGTCCGACGAGTANCTAATGGGTTGGTACTGGATTCCCTTTCTTTTTTATTCCGCATGTAACGCTTTCCGCTTAGCCCGTTTTAACGTGATGCACATGGAAGAAACGGAAAGAAAGATTAAGAAAAGTTATTTTTTAGGAGTACCTGCTCCGGCGGGTGCAGGACTGATGCTTATTCCTATGGGAATGGATTTTATTTTCACAAGGTTCGGTTTAGCCTTTAGCCTTTCTTCGCACCCTCAATGGCTTGTCCTATGGGTGGTTCTGATTGCCCTGATGATGATCTCCCGAATCCCCACTTTTTCATTCAGAAACATGAGATTCAGCGTTTCGAAAAGCAAAGCTATCTTCGTGTTGATCATTGTTTCTTTGGCCGTTGGTGTTTTGATAAAGGAAACGTGGATCTTTCTGGTTGCCCTTGGAATACTTTATTTTATGAGCGTTCCTTTCTCATATTGGGCTTATCAAAAGGACCAAATGGTCAGGTGATTCAATTACTGATTTCTTAGCTCGGCCAGCAATTTTTTAATGNCCTTCTGTTTGGGATCGATATCAAGAGCCACCGAGAGGTGTAAGATAGCCTTTTGCCTTTCGTTGGCTTCGATTTCAAGCAATCCAAGTTGCTTGTGCGTTTTGTCCGAATGCCAATCAGCGTCCAAAGCCCCCATGAAATGCNTTTTGGCTTCCATTTGATTGCCCGCCTCTAAAGCGAGCATCCCGAGTTCATGAAGAATCCCCGCATCCCGAGGATTCATTTCCAATGCCTCGGAAAGGAGGNATGAGTGTTTTAAGTTAGGCTTTCCTTTTCCAAGGCTATGGTAGAGGGNGAGATGGGCTTTCGACAAGGACTTCCTTTTTCCCTCAATGGATTCTGCTTTTGTGCGAGCTTGGAAGAACTCGGATTTCTCCANCAAGGATTTGGTGGACTCGGAGTCGATGATAATATCCTCTTTGAAAAAACGGATGCTTTTCTCGCAGTAGGTTTTAGCTCTTGGGAAATCCTTCCGAGTCAAAAAGATTTCGCCCAGAAGTAAGTTTGCTTCTNCNCGTTTTGGTTTTGAGTCCGCAGCTTTCTTCAAGTGGACAATCGCNCTTTCCTGNTGGTCTGCCATAAGGTTCGCCTTGGCGCATAAGAAATGGGCTTCCGCCTGTGTGGAAGGATCTTTGAAGCAAAGGCTCAAATGAGACTGGGCCTCCTCTGGGCTCTTTTGATCAAGTGCTATTTTGGCAAGTTGAATGAGAGCTTTGGNGCAACTCGNATCTAANTCGATTGCTTTTGCCAAATAATGTCTACAAGCAGAGAAGTNTGGTTTNCTTATGACTGAACCGTCGGGTGAGGATTGCAGGCCTTTGTATAGAAGCTTGGCCAAGGAAACGAGGGGTTCGGTCTGGTCCGGAAGCAGTTCGATGGAAATCTCAAACAGTAATTTTGCTCTGTGAAAGTCATCAGGGTGACTCAGTAATTTTGCTAGTTTGAGGTGGACTTCTCCATTGAGCGGACACAGGTCGATTAATTTCTCCAAACTTTCCTTTGCTTTTCCAATATTTCCGGTCTGCGCATTAATATCCAACGAAAGAAAGTGGTAACTGGGATCGTTGCATTCTATGGCAATCGCCTGATCAATGGCAATTGATGCTTCAATTGATTTTCCCTGAGAATGCTTAATTTTCGCATCCCAAAAACATAGGGTGGCGTTTGCATCAAACTGTTGGAGCGCCGAGTCGATGACCGATCTAGCTTTCGAAAAATTCTTTTGTTTAAAGTTAACTTCGCAAAGCGCTACGACGGAGGGCAAATGATCTGGTTGGGATTTTAATGCCGATTCAAGGTGGCGAATTGCCTTTATTGAGAAATCATTCAACTTTTGATCTAAGCTTTTACTTTCCTTTTGTGATCGTTATCCGCTTAGAGCTTCTCTTGGCGGAGCTTTTGGCTTTAGCTGTAGAAGCAGTTTTGCGTTTTTCTTTAGTGATGGCTTTTTGTGCGTTTGCATCCATAAGCAAAACCGCAAGATGGTAATGCCCTTCGGCTAATTTAGGATTAATCGAGATGGCTTTCTCCAAGTTCTGATATGCTTCATAATATCTTTTAAGATCTTTCAAGAGTAGACCCAACTTGAAGTATGCATTGGAATATTTGGGGTTTATTTTGATGGCTTTCCTAAAATGTTCTTCGGCTCTCATGGGGTCGGGTTCCCAAACGAGCGTGCCATCGTTCTTAAGCTTTTCGCCAGTAGTCAGCAACTTTCCGAACCAATAGTGGCACTCCGCCATTTGGGGATCTATTTCGAGAGCGGTTTCGTAGTTGCGAAAAGCTTGATCATACTCGGATGGGTTGGTGGAGATCCTCGCTAAATGGAAGTAAGCTTCGACGAAGTTTTGCTCGATGTCGGTCGCTTTCTGAAAATGAATCTTAGCTTCATTCAAATCACCATTCTTTTCCGAGTGATGAGCAAGTTCATAGTAAGCGAGAGCAAACTCTGGGTTGATTTCCAAGGCCCTGAAGAAATGTTTTTTAGCCAAGCTTGGATCATCGTCCGTTCTCAAAATCATAGCCAAATAATAATGGGCTTCCGAATTTTGTGACTCCAAGGATATCGATTGTCTCAGGTGTTCTTCAGCCTCAGTCGCAGAACCCTCCTCAAAAAGCCTTACCCCAAGCCGAAAATGGGCGAGAGCAAACTCGGGATGAGATTCAATCGCATGCCCATAGTGCGCCTTTGCCTCCTCATGGGATTCGAAGGTCTCGTATGCTCGAGCGAGCAAAAAATGGGCCTTAGGATATTTGGGGTCTATCTCCAACGCATGGATAAGGTATTTCTTCGCTTCCTTGTAGTTTTCTTCGATTGAAAAGATTCTGCCCAGATTATAAAAGGCTTTTGCATGTTTTTTTTCCAGTAGCAAAACTTTAAGAAGTAGTTTTTTGGCTTCCGGAAGATCCTTTTTGTCAATCAGGGTACCTTCCTTGTCCGTGGCAATCCCGCCCGAAAGAAGCTTTGCCAAATAATAGTGAGCATCGGTAAATCGATCATCAATATCAATGGCGGTTTCGTAATTTTTCCTTGCATCCTCAAAATCGTCCGCATTTGTGAGCAGGCGAGCTTTGTGAAAATAGGCGGCCGCATAATTTTGATTGATTTCAGTTACCTTATCGAAGTTGTTCTTGGCTTCTTCAAGGTCATTCAATTCGACGAGTAGAAGTGCATAAAAAAAATAGGCATCCGCATAATTCGGATTGATTTCCAAGGAGTTGAGGAAGTGATTTCTTGCCGTTTCATAATCACCCGCATCCGATAGTGCGATTGCCAATTCGCATTCCGCCTCTGCGAATTCCTTGTTTAGGGAAACTGCTTTTTGAAAGTTTTCCAAAGCCGGTGCGCATTCGCCTTTTTTCTTATGCAACAACCCCAAGTTGTAGTAGGCATGAGAGTACTCGGGATTGAGTGCGATTGCTTTCTCAAGATGTTCCTTGGCGTTCATTGTCGGGTCTTCCCTGCGTTCATTTGGTTGTCATGACCCAAACGCCGTTCCACTCGTCTTTGGGAGGATTTTTTTTCATGTGATCGCAACGATCCAAGTAGAGCTGAGCGGCTTTATCATTAACGTTTATTTTCTTAACCTCCTTAAACAATTTTATGGCTTGATCCCATTTGCCATCGGTCCAGGATCTGTATCCGTCGTTGAAAAGCCCGAGAGCTTCGACCAAGTTCGGATAGCTCTTGTCATCGTGGAAATCCAAAACTTCATGGACGCCGACCGGTTCGGTCTTGCCTTTGACGATCACATAGTCGACTTGCCGGGTACGATAAGTCGCCTTGACGGCTTTATGGGTGAACTCACTGATTAGGATATGGGCACCGTATTGCTTACAGGCGCTTTCGATGCGAGCGGCCAAGTTAACTCCATCTCCAATGACCGTGTAATCCATTCTTTTGGGAGATCCGATATTTCCAGAAACAATGGAGTCGGTATTGATTCCCATTCCATGATCGATGGGCATTTTTCCCTCGGAAGATCGTTTGTCGTTAAAGACATTGAGGTCCGTCATCATCCGAATGGCAGCTCGTACCGCCCTGTCAGGATCGTCATCATGGGGGACCGGAGTGCCGAAAATGCACATCATCGCATCTCCAATGAACTTGTCGAGCATACCGCCTTCGTCCGTTATGCAGTCCACCATGATGGTGAAATACTCATTCAACAGTTTAACCGTGCCTTGAGCACCCAACTCTTCGGTGATGGTGGTAAAGCTTCTTACGTCCGAGAAAAGAACCGTACCTACACTTTGCTTTCCGCCCATGATATCATCACTATCCCCCGCAGCCATGAGTTGATCGGCAAGTTCGGGATCCATATACCTCGACATGGTGGACTTCATTCTCTTTTCGGAACTTATATCCTCAATCATAAGCATATTCCCAAGAGTCTCCTTTTTTTGACCAATCAAAGGCATGAGGGAAACGTTTACCGAAAGCGTTTCATCCTCGAGCGACAACTCCGCATCGAGAAATTCTTCCGGCTCTTCGATCGACTCGAGCTTTTGTAGAAGCCAATCGTTTTTATCACCAAAGATTTCTCCGGCTTTTTGCTCGAGAATTTCAGAAAGGACGGGAACCTTAAGGATTCTCAATCCCGCCGAATTGCAGGTTTTAATGACGGAGTTTTCATCGAGAGTCAAAACGGCGTCATGCATACTGGCGAGGATGCTTTCCGAATAATTTTTCTGATTCTGAACGTCATCGAATAACTTTGCATTCTCAATGCCCATTGAAATTTGCGAAGTAAAGGCCGCCAACCGCTTTTCGTCTTCGGCGTTAAAGGAACCCCCTCTTTTGTTCAGGACCTGACTAACGCCAATGGTTTTGCCCTCTTTGTTGAAAACGGGCATGCAGAGAATGGAGCGTGTGAAAAAGCCCGTTTGTTTGTCAAAACCAGGATTAAACCTGAGGTCAGCGTATGCGTGCGGAATATTAACGGGTTTTCCGGAAGTGAAGACCGTGCCGGCAATACCCAAATGGTTGGGAAACCTGATCACGGATTTTTCATCCAAACCTTCGCCTACCTCGGTGTAAAGCTCGTTGGTTTTTTCATCATTGATGAAGAGCGTGGCCCTTTCACAATCAAGCATCGTGGAGATGGTCGTTATGATCTTTTGGAGAAGCGGAGTAAGCTCAAGTTCGGAAGAGACTTGGGAAACTACGTCGAGAAACTCAAGTTCCTGTTTGCGGGCAGCCTCAATTTGCTCTACGATTATGTTACCTTGAATTGCAATAGCCGCTTGTTCGGTCATGGCTTCCAGCAGATCAAGATCCTCCTGTTCGAATTCTCCTTCCACCTTGTTCAGAATTTGAGATACTCCGATTTCCTCACCCGATACGGTCCTCAGAGGGGCGCATAGAATGCTTTTTGTTCTGAAACCAGTTCTCACGTCGACCGCCTTATTAAACCTTTCGTCCTTATATGCGTCGTGTATGATAACCCCTTCATTCTTCGTAAAAACCCATCCGGCGACTCCCTTTGTGTTAAGAATTCTGATTTCCCGTTTGAAGTTACCTTGGGCTATTCTGGAATAGAGTTCCCCCGTGGCGGGATCATTCAGGAAAATCGTACCTCGCTCTGCACCAATAGTGGTGGTTGTAATCTTGACGAGTGTGTCCAATGCTTCGTCGAGACTTTTTGTCTTAGCCAAATCCGTAGTCACTTGAAGCAACATATCCGAAAACCTTGCGGTTCTCTTTGATTTGGAGGGGCCTTTATCGCTTTGCTTTTTATCTTCCATTGGTTTTTTCCAGTTCGGCTCGAAGTTCTATTATAGTTTCTTGCAATTCCTTAAATTCGGTCGTTTTCAATTGAGTTTCTCTTTGCATTTTTTCTTCATGCAAATTTCCTGTCTGATCGATTTCACTTCTTAAGGCAGTAACCATTCTCTTAAAATGGTTAATTTCATTTTGTTGGCTAGCAATCGCATTTTGCACTTGTTGTTGCTTGTCAAAATCCGCCTTATCAAGTTCTTCTCGCAAGCGGGAGACGTTTTGACGGAGTTGCCGTATTTCCTTTGACCCATCCGCAATGGCTCGTTGCACCGCTTCATCCTTGCTGCCCGTTGCACTTTCAAGTTGCAACCGAAGGGTAGCAACGGACTGTTTGAGATGTTCATTTTCCTTTTTGGATTTTGAACTTTCCTTCTGGACGGCATCTTCTTTCTCGATTTGCAAATGGTCCATTTCCTCTCTAAGATGAGAAAGATTTTCCTTAAGTTGGTTAATTTCGTTTTCTGATTGAGCTCGAGCGCTTTGAACGGCGCTGTCCTTTTCCGCATGCAAAAACTCTAGTTTTTCTCGAGTTAAAGAAAGAGAGGAACGAAGCGTTTTGATTTCATTCGCATATTTTGACTCGGTTCTAAGGATAATATCCTCCTCCCTGTTAGTCACTTCATCCATTTCCAACCTAAGTGCGGTGATGGTCTTCTTGAGACTTCTTATTTCCGACTCTTTTCCGGCAATTGCCTTTTGAACGGAATCCTCATTCCTTCCAATTTGACTCTCCATCTGATCTCTGAGAGTCTTGAGAGAAATCTTAAGCTGGGTGGTTTCGGCAAATGATTTGGAAAGCGCTTCCTGAACTCTCTTTTCTTCTTCGTGTTGGGACCGTTCGAGTTCTTCTCTAAGATTGGAAGCCAAATTTCTAAGGGATCGAATTTCACCTTCTCCAAGAGCCTTGGCTTTTTGGATTTCCGAATCTGCCATCGCCTTCTCTCTTTCAACCTTCTCTCTGATTGTAACGAGTGCGGACTTGAGTTCTTTGATCTCATGATTGGAAGCCGAAATCGCATGTTGTACGGCATCCTCCTTTTCCGCTGACTTTTCCTCCAACTCTTCCCTCAGCTGGCTAATTGTTTTCTTAAGAGTAAGGTTTTGCGTATGAAAGGAAGAAAGAGCTTTTTGGAGCCTGTCTTCTTCGCGAGCTTTGGCTAATTCAAGATTTTGCCTTAACATTGTCAGGGACGATTTTAGCTGATTGATTTCCGTTATGGCATTCGATCTTTCGGTTTGAACGGCCTGCTCTTTTTCGGCATTGCTCCGATCCAATTCGTCCCGAAGATCGGAAATGGTTTCCTTCAAGCTCTTAATCTCATTGCTTCCGCTGGCCAGTGCCTTCTGTATATTCTCTTCTTCCTTGGCCTTGATCCTTTCAATGTTCGCTCGGAGCATGCCAATGGACGCCTTCAGCTGTTGTATTTCCTTTTGTCCGGTCGCGTAGGCCTTTTGAATGGCATCACCTTTTTCAATCTCAACCCTTTCGAGTTCCTCCCTGAGTTCGGTCACGGTTTCCTTGAGCGTCTTTATCTCAGAATTGGAAGCGGCAAGAAGCTTTTGAACCTTGTCTTCCTCTCGGGCTTTTGCGTTTTCAAGAGTTTGTCTGGTCTGGCTCAGAGAATCCTTTAGTTGCCTGATTTCATTGTGAGAAGCTTGCGTTGCATTTTGAATGGCCTCCGCTTTTTCGGCCTCCGCCTGATCGAGCTCATCCCTTAGAGACGCGATAGCATCCTTGAGAGTTTTGCTTTCAAGCGAAAAGGTTCTTTTCTGAAGTTGCAGTCTGTCCTCTTCCCTTGCTTTCTCAAAATCCAACTTTTCCCTCGCCAAAACAAGAGACGCCTTCAAGGAACTGATCTCATTGACCGACTCCGCCACTGCCTTTTGGACGGCATCTTCCCTTTTGTTTTCAGCCGAATCCAATTCCATTCGTAGACGGGCAATCGATTTCTTAAATTGGGACTTCTCCACTTCGGCGGCACTCTTGGCTTTTTGAATGCCGTCCTCATGCTCTGCGACCATACGGTCAATCTTTTCTCGAAGTCTCAGGGAGGATTCTTTGAGAGACTTTATTTCTTGGTTGGCAGCTCTTCTTGCATCGCTTTTGATTTCCTCCTGTTGGAGATCTTTTTTTTCCAATTCTTTCCGAAGTTCAGAAAGACTTCCTTGGAGGGAGTGTATTTCATTTTTGGAAAGAAGGAGGGTCTTTTGCCGTAAAGCCTCATGTCTGATTTCACTTTGCTCCAACTCGGATCGTAGGCTTTTCACGAGTTGCTGGAGATTCTCCACATCCTTCGATTTCTCACGTACGAGCTTTTGCCTTTCATCTTCGTGCTGGGCGATCGACTGGTCCAATCTTTCCCGAAGAGATTCAACCGAACTCTTCAATTGGAGATTTTCATTCGCTAATTTAGAAAGACTCGATTGCAGAAGATTTTCCTGCTCGTGATCCTTAATAACCAACTCGTCCCGAAGAGACAAAATCGTCTGCTTGAGAAATCTATTTTCGTGAACAAGAATATCAGCCTCTTGCGGGGGTACTTGAGACATGCTCCTACTGTAACGAGTTATACCTCGATATGTAAACACAAACCTTCTTTTGCGAATTGTGCTTGCAAAGCTGGGTCTAGGCAATTTTGTAATTGCTTTTCAATGATTTCAATTTTGCCCCATCTGATAATGCGTCTCTCGGCAGCGACGTTAATGATCTTCGTCGTTTCTTGTGGATCCTCGGGTGACTCAGGTTCCAAAGTCTCCCCCAAAGACACATCCACAGCCAACAGCGCCCAAGAGGAATCCGCGCAATTGCTTCTTGGCGCCTCTCCTTTGCCTGACAGCACCCTCGAGGAACTCATGAGCGAAGCAAATCCAGCTGTCGTTTCAAATGTCGAAGCTTTTTCAAGAAGTGATTCGAACGGTAGTGACGAAGAATTCGAGACGTTGCTCGGTTCTCCCATGACTCAAGCTTTACCGAGCGCTACAAAAGCCGTAACCGCAAATAAGGACGAAGCTGAGTTGGCGTTGAAGAGGTTGGANGNAAATACNCTTAANCATCAGAAAAGCATCGAGGATTTGTACGAGATCAATTCATTCAAGGATAAGACGATTGCCTCTCTTTCGGCTTTAAATGACGAACTGCTTACTGAGATTAAAAGGTTGAAGGCCAACACTTCCAAAACTTTGGTCAAACAAAGATTCGATCGAGACTCAAATGATAAGGATGGTGAAATNATGAGTTCCGAAATTCAAAATCTTAAAAACAGTCTTCTTCTGAAATCTACGGAAATCAAAGACCTGAGGATGAGGAACGACTCGCTCGAAAAAAGAATAAGCAGCTTGGAGACAAGCCCTATGCCTTCCATATCCCTNCGTTCTCCAGCATCATCCGATACCTCGTTCGATGAACGAAAGGATTCTATGTCATCCGGCTTGCAACTTCCCGCCCAAGANCCGGATTGCGTTCTAAAGTTCGATGCTGTGGTGACTTCTTTGAANGGGAAAAGCAAAGAGGCTTTTTACACTGAATTCTTCGTGGTTAAGGAAGATCTCGAATCCGTTATGTTCAAAGGTGGCGTAGATCTCGCGGCTTACCCAACCATTGCGACCTATTCCGAACTATGGGCGCGCTCTAGAAAAAATTCCTTTCTGTTTCCGGGAATGCAAAAANGATTTAGGGCGCTTTTGCTTGATTTGGTTGAAGGAGGCAAAGGAATGCGTGTGAGGACCAACATAGACGGATTTGCGACCGTTACTAATTTGAATTCCGGAAAATATTACGTCGTGGGTACCGCTTCCTTAGGAAAAGTTGGAGTGACTTGGAGTGTTCCCGTTACATTATCCGCTGGTACGAATAAGCTTTCACTGACCTTGGAAAATGCTGCATGGAGTCTCTAAGCGGTGAGATGATAAAAGGTTTGCATCGAGATAATTAATGTAATCTCATAAAAGCCTCTAGAGAAGATATTATTAATTCCATTCGTAAAAATTATGACAACGGAACAATCATCTGACCAAAAAAAGCTTCAGCTAACCTTTCGGCAGAAATTATCCATTTTGCTCTCTTTCGCAAAAGACAAAGTGGCTGAGCAAATTCAATGCGTTTGGTTCATTATCCTATATCTGATCGTGTTCCAAATATTGATCCTCGGTTTGCCGATCGTTTACTCCCTGATGATCGCTGTAGGGATTATCATTGTAATCATAGGCTTGGCCTTTTTTATGGAGGGTTTGCGANTGGGNTTGATGCCCTTGGGTGAGACTTTGGGTTCCACCTTGCCGAGAAAGAAGATCGCCGGCATACCNTGTCTCCCTACGAGTTTGGCTTTTGGNTTCGTNTTGGGAGCCTTCGCCACCTTTGCCGAACCGGCCATTGGCGTATTGCGAGCCGCAGGCTCCGGTGTGGATCCGACCCTTGCTCCGCTTCTTTGGACCATCCTCAATACGGGTGCCACTAACTTGGTTAATTCCGTTGGGGTGGGTGTGGGCATAGCCGTCCTTCTGGGTGTTCTTCGGTTTTACAAAGGGTGGTCGTTAAAACCATTCATTTATGTGGGGGTTATCGTTTTATCGGTCTTTACTCTTTGGTTTCAGTTTTCCGATGCCCGCTTGCAGCACGTTCTCGGGCTGGCTTGGGATTGTGGTGCAGTCACTACCGGACCTGTAACCGTTCCACTGGTTTTGGCGCTTGGCATTGGTGTTTGCCGAATCGTTTCGACGGGTGGTTCAAGCAATACGGGTTTTGGAGTTGTGACTCTTGCTTCTCTTTTTCCAATACTTGCCGTACTTTGCTACGCGACCTTTCTGTTCAAAGGGGATGACTACTACTATGCAACCTTCTCCGAGGCTGATTGGCATGTTCAGGCAGGGGAATATGGAAAGAACTATAATGCGGATTTGCAGCGGTTNGGAGATATCGTTGCAAAAAGAAGATTGGCTTCTTCTAGCGGGGCTTCCGAGAGCGATATGGCTCTGTCTCTTTCNGCCGANCAGTTGGCNGCNGTAAAAGCATCCCTTCAAGAAAATGGCAAGTTGCCATCCGGCTATTCGTTGCAGACCCAAATTTCGGGTAATGCTCTCGATGCCGTTCCACTTGATAAGGATGATGCGTCCTCGCGGTCCATAGTACAACCTACGAACACCAATTCAATTATCGTAAGGGACGGCGTTTCNACTCCCGATGAAGTTTGGGATCCNGGGACTGAAATAATGGCAGCTTTTACGAATAATTTTGATTTCTTTCCCAATACNTTCAGACCGGATGAAGATTCCAACGGAAATGGGATATTGGATCCGGGAGAAGACATTTACAGCATCNATGAAGANAGCGGTGAGTTGGTTTACAATAAACCGGACAAAAAATACCCCGATGCTAAGCTCGAAGGTCCTGATCAGGATCGTGGCGCGATCGAGGGAGCCATATGGGCAATCGGTCCTTTGTGTGGAATATTATTAATTGTTCTGGTTGTCGGTCTTAGGCAAAAACCCAAGCATATGGATGAACTATGGGTAGGAATTACTTGCGCTATTGTAGGTATGACCCTCTTTAACTTAGGAATTTCATTGGGTCTTACCCCATTGGGAGAACAATTGGGCGGAAACGTCGTATCGAGTTTTGCCGCAATCGAACCATGGGCATCCGAAGGTTACGTTGACCCGATGTTCGCATCCTCAAATCTCGGGAAAGCCCTAGCCATTTTATTCGGTTTCATTCTTGGTTATGGGGCTACCTTGGCGGAGCCTGCCCTTAACGCCCTCGGAGCAACGGTTGAAAAAATCACCGTCGGGGCATTCAAGAAAAGCTTGCTCATGCAGACGGTTGCCACCGGAGTGGCCATTGGCATAGCTACCGGCGTGGCTAAAATTGCCTTCAACCTTGACCTGTGGTACTTACTGGTGCCCCCTTACACGATTCTGATTCTGATTACTTTCTTGTCGAGTGAGGACTTCGTTAATTTTGGCTGGGATAGTGCCGGTGTAACCACCGGACCCATAACGGTTCCCTTAGTCCTTGCCATGGGATTGGGCATTGGCTCGAAAACGGGTGCGATAGATGGATTTGGTGTCTTGGCTTTGGCTTCGATCGGACCCATAATCACGGTTCTCACAGTGGGTTTGATTGTGAGAAAAAAACCTAAAACGGATGAGGATGATAACCTGAGCGCAAGGGAGGCAGCATAAGATGAATGACTTAACAAAATCAGAAGGCGTTTCTTTGTTGAATTTAATTCTTCCGAAAGAATCCGTAGTTTCAGTTTCAGAGGCAATTACGAATGCTGGGGCAAAAGGGGTTTTCCAAATCTCAGCCAGAGGGTCCGTACTGAATGAAGGTGGATTCTTTCAAAAGATGTTCCCACCACCTGCCCCAGAACAACATTTGCTGCAGGCTTTGGTGCCCGATGACAAAATCGAAAATGTAACAGACGTTGCAGTCAAAACGGGAAGCTTAAATAAGGTGGGTTCGGGTGCCGTATTCAGCATCAGCTGCATTGATGCTCACGTCAGCGCTTCATTTCCCACGGAAATTTCCTCAGAAATCAATCACAGTCACTCGAATGCCACTGCCGCCAATTTGGAGGCAATCTGTTGCATTTGCGAAAAAGGCATCGCCGAAGACATTGCCACCGCTGCATTGCAAAGTGGAGCGCCTGGTCCGACGGTCACTTTTGGTGAAGGAGGTGGATTGCGTGATCGGGTTCCACTTCTTCGGATCACCAAGGGTCCGGAAAAGGAGTTTGTTTGGTGTGTGGTGGACAAGGCTGAAGCAGATGATATCTTCGGCGTGATGGCACGGGCGGGTAAGATCACTGAACCCGGTCGAGGGTTTCTATACTCAATCCCCGTTCAATCAGGACTAATCAACGTTTCCAGTACCGTATCTTCATCCGCCCATGGCGCTAATATGGAACAAATCATATCCGCATTGGATGATCTTAAGGGAGGAAAGGATTGGAGAACGGCAGCGGATGCCGGCAAGTCTCAATCTCTCAAGACCACCTTTTTGGAAAACCTCGTCGGTCTTTATTGCATTGTTCAGAGAGATTATTACGAGGATGTCTATAACTGCGTAATCGATTCCGGAGCCCCTGGCGTAAGTACGAATTTTGGTGTTATGATGGATGCGGACAACGGATCCGACGATCAACAGCAAAATGAGGAATGGGCCTTGGTTTATACGTCCGTTGGTCCTGCCAACGTCGAATCTTTGCGCGAGTCCCTTGCCAACAAGATCTCATCGTTAGGAATCGACCGTTATGCCTTTTACACCCTGCCCATCCCCAAGGCTCTGACTTATTTGGGGGGATAGGATATTCGCCAAACCTTTGTTAAAACCCGCCAAGCCTGCGCGAGCATAGCTCGAGGGATAGCTCAACGGAGCTTAATTCCCAGTAAAGACCATTCGTTCAAGTTCTTAACTTCAACTTGAGCATCCATCTTTCTTACGCTTAGAAGTTCAAGGAAGTGTCTTTCCAACTCTTTGACTTCTTTTTTGAGGATGCCTGAAAGGATCACCGTTCCCCGTTTGTTAGCCAACGTAAGAATTTCTTCGGATAAGTTTTGAAGCACGTCGGTTTGAATGTTGGCAACCACCACATCGTAACAATCCGTTTTCTCGAATTGATCAATTCCACAAGCCCTGAAATGAATACCGTCAATTGCATTCAAGGCTGCGTTCTCACTTGAAATTCTTGCAGCGTCCGGATCGAGGTCGATTCCATCCACTCGATCATACCCAAGAAGCTTCGCTGTGATGGCGATTATACCGGAACCACAACCAAGATCGATCAGTGACTTGCCGGTAGGATCTACCTTCCCTCCTTCAGAGCTTAAATCTACGAGACTTTCTAGGCATAATTTCGTCGTTTCGTGATTACCCGTACCAAAAGCCATTCCCGGATCCAGGTAAAAGCCGATTTCATTTTCAGGAATCTCATAAGATTCTTTCTCCCATATGGGGATGCAGTGAAAATTTCCTACCGTCCAGGCTTGGAAATGATGCTTATAGGCTTCTTTCCAATCTCTATCTTCCAAACGTTCAGTTCTCAGTCCTTGGGAGAGATCAAGCCGAATGGGTGAAACCGATTCAAGCTCTTTTACTGCGAGTTGCATCTCTTCTTGATTTTCAAAAACACCTTCAAGAAAACCATTACCGTTCAAGCGGTTTTCAATCACATACCAATTCGAGGGAGCAAGTTCGTAAAGCGCTGCCTCCATAGCCTCGACGGCTCTGCAGTCGAGTTTGCAAGAAGCTTTTAGCATTTTTACTTTGGAAAGGGAATGATTCCCTGCGACAAGTCGCTCACTACCCAAGGCAACAGCATATGTTCGGCCGCATGAACCCTAGCGGTCACGATCTCCAAGTTATCGCCTTCCATAATTCGAACGGGAGCTTGGGCAATGATCTTACCTCCATCTATGTCACTGTTAACCCAATGGATTGTGCATCCGGTAATCCTAACACCCATATCAAAGGCTCTTTCAATGGATCTCAAGCCCTTAAAGCTGGGCAGTAAGCTCGGGTGGATATTGATGATGGAATTATGAAACTTTTTAAGAAAGGGATCTTGCAGGATTTTCATGAATCCAGCCAGTATGATAAGATCCGGATTATATTCCGAAAGTGAATCCATCCATAATTGCTCATCTTCCCCTGTAAGTTTAGCGCTAGAGGAATCCGACCTTAAGTAATCGTTTTCGATATTGTGACTATCGGCAATTTTCAATACTCCACTTTCGGCCACGTCCGAAAAAACGCCGACAATTTGAGTTGAGCCCAATAGATTTTGACTGGATGCATCCAATAATGCTCCTGCATTCGATCCTTTCCCGGAACCTAAAATTATTGTTTTCATGTTATGCTAATTTTAAGGATTTAGGTTCGTTTTGATTAGAGATTTCTTATCTTAGTGATAATATCGGTGGTACTGAAGTCGGAAATTAAGGGAACGAACTGGACCGATGCGTTCACTTGTAAAAGGGCTGATCTCTCTTCAGGGTCGATGGACTCGAAACTGTAATCATCGGATTTTACGTAGACGTCCGGCTTGAGTAATAAAATTTCATTCGTCAATCGGTCCGAATCAAACACAAATACGCCATTCACGCATTCCAATGATTTAATCAGGTAGGATCTCTCAGTTTGCTTGATGATCGGGCGTTCCTTGCCTTTCAGTCTCCCTATGCTCTCATCGGAGTTTAAGGCAACCCAAAGGCAATCTCCCAACTTGGAAGCATTAATGAGACTGTTGGCATGACCTGCATGAAAAAGATCGAAACATCCGTTCGTGAGGACGAAGGATTTCCCCTCGGACCGGATTCTTTCCCTTTCGGATACGGCTCTATCGATGCTTATGGAAGCATCCGCGATCGATTCAAATTGCATTTTTGAAATCAGTCAGTTTTCACCATCGAAAAACCTTTTCGCTTTATCCATGAAACCTTCGTCGGGAGAAATGTTCTTGTCTCCGCTAGCTTTCGAGAAATGAACTAGTGCATCACGCTGCTCCTTTGAAAGTTTGTCTGGAACATCTATGACAACTCTAACGTAGAGATCACCATTTCTTGATGGCATTCGCAAGTTCGGCATACCCTTGTTTTTGATTCTGAAAGTTTTATTGCAAGGTGTTCCCGAGGGAATTTTGAGCGATACTTTTCCATCAAGCGTCGGAGCCTGTACGGTTCCTCCAAGCGTTGCCAAGGTAAAGGGAATCATTATTTCGTGGAATAAGTCATCTTCGTCCCTTTCGAAAAACTTGTGATTCCTAACATTGACGTCAACGTACAAGTCACCTCTAGGGCCTCCTTGAGTACCCGCATCTCCACGACCGCGTGAGCAAAGTCTGTTTCCATCGCTAACCCCCTTCGGAATATTGACTTTTACAGTTCCTTGAACTTTCTTGCGGCCTTCTCCACGACATTCCTTGCACGGTTTTTCAATCGTAACCCCCGTACCCTTGCAGGTAGGGCAGGTTCTTCGAATACTAATGAAGCCCTGGTTTGAGGCCACTTGACCAATTCCACCACAAGTCGAGCACATGACTTTGCCTGAACCGGAGGCTGCTCCTGATCCTGAGCATGATTGGCATTCGTCATGATGTTGGTATTTGATTTCCTTTTCGATTCCCTGAGATGCTTGTTCAAGAGTAATGGTAACGCTTACTCTAAGGTCAGAGCCTCTCGCTCCATCGCTTTGGCTAGGGCTTCCTCCAAAAAAATCATCAAAAATGCTTCCGAAGCCAGCGCCACCGCCACCTCCCCCGCCAAAAACGTCGCGAAAAAGATCAAATGGGTCAACACCGCCCGATGCTCCTCCTCCGCCCCTGAAAGCATCATGCCCAAATTGATCGTATTTTCTTCTTTTGTCGGGATCCTTCAGAATTTCGAAGGCAGCAGAAATTTCCTTAAACTTTTCTTCTGCCTCCTTATCGTCCGGGTTCTTATCGGGATGATACTTGATCGCAAGTTTGCGGTATGCCTTTTTGATCTCTTCATCACTGGCACTTCTGCCTACTCCCAAAATCTCATAATAGTCTCTTGATGACATTTGCTTGGAAATTTCTTTCTTTAGATTAAGCGAACAATGACTTAACCGGTTTCATCGTTTGCCTTTTTAGATAGGATTACGGTTGCAGGTCTTAACAGTTGGTCCCTTATGCGATAACCAACCCGAACACATTTCAAGACCATCCCCTCATCGTGGTCCGGACTGTCCTCATAGCCTATGGCTTCGTGAAGTTTAGGGTCAAATTCCTCGTTCGATGGATCGATTACACTAAGACCAAACTCGCCGAGAACACTATTCATTTGCTTCATTGCCATGGAAAACCCAGCAACTACGGATGCGGCATCCTTATTTTTTTGGGCCTCGGACAAACCGAGTTGAAAGGCATCGATGACCGGAAGAAGGTCGCCAATTATTTGAGCCCGCGTTCTGAGAACCGCATCCTCTCGGTCACGGATCGATCTTTTACGGAGATTATCCAAATCTGCGACGGAGCGAAGATATTTCCCCTTCAAATCCTCCTGAAGGCCATAAGCTTCGTCCAATTTCGCCTTTAGGACCGTATCCTTATCAAATTCTTCCTTTTCTTCGCTCGAGTTTTTCGGATTAATCTGATCTTCCGAACTTTCTTCTAGAATCTCTTTTTCCGGTTCATTTGTAGAAGGGTGCTCTTCCTGTGTTTTTTCTTTGTCCATTAGAGTTTTACAAAATTGTCCAAGGTATAAAAAAAACTTTGCCCATGCTAATGGTCAACCTGAAAGCAAATCGCTCAAGAAGCCGGTTCATTGAAATCCTTTGTGACCAAAAAGCATGAATCGCAATTCGAGTGGATTGAACAAGGTTCCCCAAAGGGACTGATGCATTGTTCGCCAACGCCAACAGTTTCCTCTCCGATTTGAATTTCACCCTTAACGACGCTAATGATAACGCACTGGTCGTTTTTATCTTTAATCCCAACTGTAATTCCACCTTTGCTTGAGTACTTTAGAAGCTTGAAGTATTCAGAGTCAGCCAAGCACTCGAATTCCCTTTCCGAATGTGTTTTCATCGGCATGGGTTCATGATCCGAAAAATCAATGCATCGCAAGGACTGCTCGATGTGAAGATCTCGAGGCTTTCCATCCAGACCGACCCTTTGCCAGTCGAATACACGATAGGTCGTATCTGAGTTTTGTTGAATTTCCAGAATTAAATTCCCAGCATCAATGGCATGAATTCTTCCACTTCTTACTAGAACCGAATCTCCGTCTTCGGAAGAAACCCGGTGACAATATTCTTCGGCGCGATTTTGATTCAAAGCTTGAGTGAAAACTTTCTTGTCAACGCCTTTCTTCAATCCGATGAACAACCCCGCTTGCGGAGTTGCCGAAAAGACATACCAATTTTCCGTTTTTGGTTCGCCGCCCCATTCACTTGCAATCTTTTGTGGAGGGTGAACTTGAAGGCTCAACCTCTCTGCGCAATCAAGCCATTTGACCAGAATTGGAAAGGGGTCGCCCTTTCTCCACCTAGGCCCTAAAAGATACTCCGAGTGGTCAGTGATCAATTGCCTGAGAGTCATTCCCTTATGTTTGCCGGCGGAAACTTTAGATTGATCTTCGTTCCTATCCACAATCTCCCATGATTCGCCAATATTTAGATTCGTTGGAACAACTCGGTTTAATTTGTCGGAAAATCCGGTTCCTCCCCACACTCTTTCCTTATAAATTGGTTCAAACTTGTAAATTTCCATAAAGTATAGTTAAAAAGTATGAAATGTGGTGTGGTAAAAAGTTTATGCAAGTGCATAAGCCAATTGATTGGTTTCTGCGATGAAGAAATCAAAAAATGGCATAAAAGCAGTAGGTCCGCAAAAGAGACCTTTGCTATCGGTTCTTTTCGGGTGCTTTGCCCTGATTCTTTTTATCGCCTTATTTGATTATGAGTCCAGTAATTTTCATTCGTCTCCTTCGGAGGGGTCTACGCCATTATTGGGTAGGATAGGGGTGATAGGAGCGCGTACGTTCTTTAGTTTCTTTGGGATTTGCGCGTGGTTGTTTCCATGGCTACTGGGAACGGTTTGCTATGTTTTGGGAACGGGAACGACGGCAAAGGAAAGGATCATGAAAATCTCAACGATTCTTTTGTGCATCGCATCTCTTTGTGTAATGGCAAACATCAGAGATCACGGCTTACTGAAGAATGAAAACGATACGCTGTTCGATTTAAACCATTTCGAACATGGAGCAGGAGGCTCCTTAGGTGCGTTTTTTTATTCGGGCCTACCTTTTTCAAATCCAGATCTTGCTGAAATTTCGATAGGTGGTTTTTTGCGGATTTGGATGGGCGGTTTGGGAACCGGCTTGCTAATGACTGGGATTCTCATAGCCAGTATCTGTACCCATTTTTCATTAAACCCCTTTCCATTGCTTTTCGGATTCCTTAAAAATATTAGAACGAAAAGTGAGAAACAAGCTGGCGAAGAAAGCTCGAAGGACACTGAAACTCCCAAGCCCAAGAGTGAATCGAAGCCGAAAAGTCCAAAAAAATGGAAGTTGCCTTGGTTTTCCACTGCTCCTGATGAGGATTTCTTATTTGGGGACGTATCTGAACGTAAGGAAGGAGGAGCGGATCCAAACGGCGGGTTGGCAAAAGCTCAAAATCAACCGATCAATAAGGAAAAAGCAGACCATAAGAAGAAAGAAGATTCTTCTGTAAAAACGTCTCCTGAAGAAGTGGTAACCGAATCCAAGAAAGCCCTTCCCGAACAAATCCAAGCGCAAGAGTCTCCGAGTGAAATTGAGGAAGAAGAATCTACCGAGCAGGTAAGTATGGACGGGTTTAAGGTAGTTAGGGCTGCCAAAACCGAAAAAGCAGTAGACCTTTTTCCCGAAAGGAAAGGGGACTACCATTTCCCAACCCTAGATTTGCTCATGGACCCTCCGGAAGAAGAGTCAAGCGGGGATGAGGATCATATGGTCAAGGCCAAGAGGTTAAAGGAAACTCTATCCGAATTTAAAATAGAAATTGAACTTGGAGAAGTCCATACCGGACCGGTTATTACTCGATACGACGTTCATCCTGCTGCCGGTGTCCGAGTGGAGAAGATCGCAAACTTAGATAAGAACCTGGCGATGGCTCTTAAGGCGGATAGTGTCAGAATCCTTGCGCCTGTTCCGGGAAAGGGTTGCGTTGGTATTGAAGTTCCGAATGAAAAGCCAGCACCCGTTTGCCTGAAAGAAATCCTTCAATCAAAGGCATGGGCGGATGCCGGCTCCGAAATCCCTATTGTGCTTGGCAAGGAAGCGAGCGGAAAACCTTTGGTTGCTGATTTGACTAAGATGCCCCATCTTCTGGTTGCGGGTTCCACGGGTTCGGGTAAGACGGTTTGTATCAATGCGATTATCGCATCCTTGTGCTACCATTCCAGTCCCGAAGACGTGAGGTTCATTATGGTGGACCCCAAGATTGTTGAGATGAAGGTTTACAATGATCTTCCTCATATGCTCATACCGGTTGTTACCGAACCCAAGAAAGTGCCTGGTGCCTTGAAATGGCTCTTGGTTGAAATGGAGAGGAGATATCAGATCTTTTCCAAAGTTGGTGTTCGAAACATTGCGGGTTTCAACGCAAAAATTCTCAAGGACAAGGAAGAGAGGGAAAAGGCTCAACTTTTGGACGCTGAAATGACTGCCGAGGAAAGAGCGGCCTTATCCTCCGTTCAAGTTCCAAGAGATGACGACGCATTGGAAATTCCTGAAAATAAGATTCCTTACATCGTTTGCATAATAGATGAACTCGCCGACCTTATGATGGTTGCGCAAGCGGATGTGGAGACTGGTATTGCAAGGCTTGCCCAATTGGCGAGGGCAGCGGGCATACACCTGATCATAGCCACGCAAAGGCCTTCGGTAAACGTAATAACTGGAGTGATTAAGGCTAATTTGCCAAGCCGCATATCCTTTAGAGTGGCTTCTTATCGTGATAGTCAAACAATTCTGGATGGGAAAGGAGCGGAGGCCCTTATTGGAAGAGGGGACATGCTATTTATTCCACCCGGAAGCTCTACTTTTGCCCGTGCGCAGGGAGCATTTGTCAGTGATGAGGAAATCAATGGAATTGTTGACTATCTTAAGATCAACGGACCACCACAGATAATTGAAGAGGTCAGGGAGCAAATAGAGTCCGCAGGTGAAGATGACGTATTGGGTGAAGGTGATGGGGATTCGGATGAAGACCCAATGGTTCGAAAGGCGATAGAGATCATCAGATCGACCAAGAGAGCCTCGACCTCAAATCTCCAAAGAAAATTGAGCATAGGGTATAATCGAGCGGCCCGCATTATGGATGATTTGGAGGATAGAGGGCTGGTGGGGCCTGATACTCCAGGTCAAGGGAGGGAAATCCTAATGGATCTCTGACTTGAATTTGAAAATCTCATCTTGCAAAAAGTAGCAAGACCCATGATTAGTATAAACAGATGGCTATAGGAAAAAAGTTAGAAGAAGCGAGAAACCGAAAAGGCATTTCCCTGAGAGAGGCCTCTGAAAGCACAAAAATTCGTGGAGACTACTTGAGTTCCTTCGAATCCGGTCAATTCGACATAAATCTTCCAGAGGTTTATTTGAGAGGTTTTGTTCGCCTCTATGCAAGATTTCTGGACCTTGACCAAGATGCGATTCTCACAGATCTGGAGCTTGAACTTGGGAACGAATCCAATCGTAATATGAGGAAATCCTTGGGGTCCATAGCCCCTCAGGAGGTTCCGGATGGTAGTGACGTTCAGAATCTGCAAACCGTAGGTACGGGACGGCATGGCGAAACTGGAACCTTTGAATCCATACGGAAACCTCTTTTAGTGGTAGGCACTTTATTTGCGTTGACCGTCGTCATTCTCATAGCGGTTGCCCTCCTTGGCAATGGTGATACGGACGAGGAAAACCTTCCTATTCAAGCGGACGATCCTGAGGTACAAAATATCGAGGAAACTGTAACCAAGGAGGACCAAGGTTTTGATAATGGCTTGCGAACCTTAAGGCTGAAGGCTGTTGGTGCCATAGAAAGGCTGATTGTCAGTGATGAAGGAAGTGATCCAAAGATTTATCATGAATTCAAGAACGTTCAATCTGGGTGGACCAATGATTTGCCATTCACCAAGTCATTCCGATGCTATAGCTCCTCTCTCGAAAACATCAGGTTTGCGGTCGATGATGGAATTGAAAAACAAGTGGCTGGAAATGGCTCGGGGAATTTTTCTTGGTCTCCTACGCCTAACGAGATAGCGGAGTGATCTCTAAAGTCAGTTTCTCGTCGGCTCTAATAATTTTGATGGAAGAGGTGACGTTGGGCTTAAGACTACCGATTGCATCAGTATAGTCGTATATGTTCTCGACTGTTACTTGATTAAGCGAAATAATCAAATCATCCGCCATTAGACCGGCTTTGTCTGCGGGACCACCTTTGGTGACCCCGCTGAGTAAAACTCCCTGCTTGTCGGTTTGAGAATAATTGGGAATTGTCCCCAAATAGGCTCTCAGCGCACCCATCCTTTTTTTCGGGGGGGTCTGTTCAATGAAATCCAAATCCTCTTCCGAGGAAAGAATAATGAGTAACTTGGAGAATAGTTCTGCGCACTTAACGATTCCCTTATGGTTAATTTTGTCGGCGGTGTCGGTAGGGGAGTGGTAATCATCATGCAAACCTGTAAAGGCGCTTAGGATGGGAATGCTTTTCGAAACGAAGGAGGTCGTGTCAGTTGGAATGTGACTGTCCTGTTGAAGGTTTAAGTTAATCCCGGTTGATATGTTTGCTTTTTGAATAAAGGCGGACCATTTGCTGGAAGAACCTACTCCGTGAAGGGTAAGTTTGTCTTTAAACCTCCCGATCATATCCATATTAAGATATGCCATTACCTTCTCATTGATGGTTTTTCCGTGAGGCAATGTGAAGTTTTTAACGAAGTAACTGGAGCCAATCAGACCAATTTCTTCCCCAGACCATGTGACAAAAAGAATATCATGTTCTGTAAAAAACAGACCCTTTTGCCTTAGGTCGCTGAGATACTCGGCAATTTCCAACAGTGCGGCAATTCCGGAAGCGTTATCATCAGCTCCAGGATGTATTTTCCCAAAATCCGTTTTCTTGGCTCTGGAACTTCTTCTCCCCCTACCAATATGATCAAGGTGGGCTCCAATGACAATGAGCTTGTTGTTATTTCTATTTCCGCTTCCTTTGAGTAACCCAAGTGTGTTAATGCCTGTGCCTCGTTCTCGAATGACTGTAATTTTGCCTTTTAAGTATGTTTTTGGTAAGGCAAAGCCCATGTAAGGTTCGCCTTTGGAGATTTTGGAAAGAATGCTCTCAAAGTTTCTCCCATTTGATGAAAAGACCTTCCGTACAAAATTCTTACTTAAAGAGAGCGATTTTATGGAAATCATCTCGTTGGCGAATGATTTTGAAAAGGATACGGGCTCATCCGATTCCGGGTTGATGAAAATGATTCCTTTGGCGCCAAGATCTCTGGCAATTCGAGCTTTTTTCTGATAAGTGCCATCATAGCGAAGATTTTCCTTTTCCTCTTCACTCCAAGAATCCGGAAGCCCACCAAGAACTATAACGCATTTATCTTTTACCTCCAAATGCGTGTAAGAATCATATTCGTCCTCGTTGACGAGTTGCTTCGGCCGGAGTCCGTATCCGGCGAAAATCAAATCATCAACCTCAAGGACTCCGGATTCACTAAAGGATAAAGGATTCCAATCCTGTTCCAGCACAAGAGTTTCCTGTGCAATTTTTTTCCAAAAGAGAGTGCTGCCGGAATCGACTTTGGCTGAATGAGTAAAGGGAAATTCCTGATGCCACTTATCATTTTCAAATGGCTCAAGTCCCATTTTTTGAAATTGTTTGGCGACAAATTCTCCTGCGATTCGGGCACCTTCGGTCCCCGTCAGCCTACCTGCAAGCTTATCATCGGTTAGGAAGTCGATGTGAAATTTACTATCTTCGACGGAAAGGTCAGGAATTGTCTTATCCCATGAACCCTGAGTTACGTTCGAGAGCAGCAAGTCATCATTTCCTGTGGCAAGGCCAAGTTTCTGAAGTGCGAGGTTATGGTTCCATTTCGCTAAAAAGAGCTGAGACTTTCCTGAGTTCGTTTGGTTACTGGTCCAAGACAAGGTGAGTCCATCGGGTGAAAAACTTGGCAAACCATCAAAGCCTTTCCGTTCGGTTACGCGCACGGGCTTGCGTTTGCCTTTTAAATCGACCATGTAGAGCTCAAAATTGTTAAACCCGTGAATGTTCGTCGCAAAGATAATGTATTTGTTCGAAGGGTGAAAGTAGGGTGCCCATGACATCACCTTTAAATCCGTTAGTCTTTGTTCGGAACCAGAATCTAAATCCATTGTGTAGATCTCGGCATTGTGACCGTCCGAAGAAAACCTCCTCCAGCAAATCATATCACCTTTTGAATTAAAGAATGGTCCGCCATCATAGCCGAGCGCGGAAGTTAATCTTCTTGGGTTGGAGCCGTTGCTTTCCATGATATACAAATCATTGAAGAAAGCGGGGTCTCTTTGTAGGATTAATTTGTGTTTTTCACTGAGTGGCTTCGAGTAGGCTTCTCTATTTGAACTGAATAGAATCTTGTCACCTTGAGGCGAATAGGAAGCTTCTGCATCGTATCCTTTGTGCTTCGTCAGACGAGACAATTGACCGGTGTCTAGGGATTTTGAAAAAATGTCGTAGTTCTCATCGTAATCCCAACTGTATTTGCGAGATTTCCCACTCGCCCGTTGATCATATTCGAAAGATTGTAGATCCAGCGAGTTTGGATCAAGATGGGTCGATGAATACAGAACGGATTTACCACTAGGGTGAATCCAAGCACATGTTGTTTTCCCTATCCCTGAGGAAATTTGTTTGTCCTCACCGGTTAAAAGATTAAGGACAAAGATCTGATAAAAAGGATTTTTAGGTACTTTCTCGCACTGATAGACTAGCAAATTTCCGTCGCTTGAGAAATAACCCTCACCTGCCCTGATGCTGTCAAAAGTGAGTTGACGGACTTCCGAAAGAAGCCTCCCTGAACCTTCACCGGAACTTTTTTCCAGAAAAAAGACTAGGAGGAGTGTGTAAAAGATCGAAGAGTACTTTCTGATATGCACAAATGCATTCTGCAAGGAAGCCTCGCAATTACAAGGCAGTCTTAATAAAAATTGATTGAATTAATCCTGAAGCAAGGCTTTCTTTGCAAACCAAAACCATGTATTTCCTTTGGTTAGCGCTGAAAATGCTATTTTGGAGAAACTGCCGTCGTTGGTTACGAGGTTGAGCGAAATGTCTTTAACGTTTCTTCCCTCCATAATGTTATTGATAGTTTCTTGTGCTATGTTCAGATCCTGAGGACTGACGAAATTTAGAAAAGGCTTGTTTTGCACTTCTTCAACTGAAGAGCCAAGAAATTCGGCCCACTCCGCATTGCTGCCGTGGAAAACGATTTCTCCGCCTACAATTTCCATCGTTCCTGAAAAATCGGAATCTATCGAAAGTCCATCCAGTGTGAACGTCTTCTCTTCAACTGGAATGGACCCTTTCATTGAGAGTTTATGATTTTGGTAATGCTTGGGCGTTATATTATTTCTCCTTTTAAAAGCTCGGTGAAAATAATGAACGCTTTCAAATCCACATGCCTGAGAAACTTGCTTAACGCTTACCTTGGTTGTTGAAAGCATTTTCTTGGCTTGAGTTATTCGTGTTCGAATCAAATCTTCGGTAGGGCTTGTGGTGAATTCCTGTTTGTAAAGCGATGCAAACCTGCTTGCGCTAAGGCCCATCATGGAAGCCATTTGCCCAATTGTCCAAGGCTTTGAAAAGTTTTCGTGCACCTCGGTCCTTAAATCTCTCAACTTTTGCGAATGATCAGGCATGGATAGGACAAAATCTTGCTTTGAAAACCGAACGACCTTTGTGAGAAGTTCGTCAAGGCAGGATGCCACAACCCGTTCCCAAAGCATATCCGTTGAACGAATTTCCTTAGAAATCTTTTCAAGCAGGGCATCGGCAAAATAGGTTTGTAAAGGTGTGTTGAGTGAATTGAGCTCGATGCCGACCTGCGACACTAGGCGAGTGGCATCCGAGCCTTTGAAGGAAATGGCATCATATGCCCATTCCCCTTGTTTGCTTCGGATATAATGAGGGAAATCCGGACCCAGAAAGAGGATGTCGCCAGCATGGACATCCGTGAGCCCAACCGAAGTCTTGGCCAAAGCATTGGATTTAAAGATGTATAGGGTATAATTTTTGACCCCTTTCGATTTGTCGATAATCGTATCGCTTCCTTCGCTTTTATCTATATCGATTGATAAGATTCTTATTTTCATAAACAATGATTACAGGTTACGCGTAAGATTGTATCAATTGGTAAATTAGTCAACAATGTCTTTACAATAATCGTATTATACCGCAGATAGTGCACAATCCTGCGACATATTATGCTTTACCGTCCAAAAAAATATACACAAAGCAACTAAATCTTCAACTGAAGTCAAATTTTTAGGAAAGTAGCGAGTGGCTCTTTTCTAAAAGAATCTGACAGGCGAGCTCTCGTTGGATTGTGATGCTCGCCTCTCATGCTCTTCGTCCGAACAAGGAGCGTTAGTCGGGACATCAGTGGGTTTTTCGTTTTCACTTACGAGGTTGTTGGAGAGCATGTAGTTCTCAACCTCTTCACCACTTACGTCAGCAAGCATGATTCCGTCAATCTCAACGCATGGAGACAAGGGTTGTCCTGATTTTTCAACCATTTCGGCATAAATTTCAGGGTTATTAATTATATCAAGATCGGTGTACTCGAGAGAATATTTTTCCATAATTGCGCGAACTCCCATACTCCAACCGCATTGTGGTTTTAGATATGCTTTGATTTTCATGTGTTACATGTAAACCTAGCACCGATACATTTGCAAACCAAAGAATTCGCAATTGAAGGTTATATACTGGATAATTTTAAGATAATTTCTTGGTGATAATTTCTGACCGCGTATGATTTGTCTGAAAAACAATATCAATCCTCCTAATAACCTTGACCGCATTTAGTCCTAATTCAATATAAATCATTCGCATTCTTGCAGACTATTCGAACAGGTATAGCATAGTATTCTCAATGAGTTACCCCAAAAACCAAGGTCT
>NZLE01000061.1 GCA_002692605.1 Opitutia bacterium | reverse complement strand
ATCCCTCCCTTCGTGATTGATGCGACCGAGGTACTGGTCTTTGGTATTTTGGTAATTGATCACAGCTTGGAGCAAAGCCATTCGGGAGCGATCGAGGGAGGTTCTGGACTCGAAATGAGCGACGGGTGTGATTCGATTGAGTTCGAATTCAATCAGGCTCTTTTCATATCGATTTTCAGCGACCTTCACTAGCTTTCGAGTCACTTCGATACTTTTTCCCAAGGAAAGAAGGGATTCCCGGAGGCTTTCCAGTTCTATTCGAAGTTTTCGGGACAATCGTTCGGCTGAGATTTCATATCTTCTTTTCTTGGCAAGGGATCTCTCCTTTTGCCCTTTGCTTTTCTCGGAATCCCAAATTGCCCAATTCGCCTCCACTCCAAGGAGGAGATTGTTGCGGGTGAGGTTTTCACGGTTATCGGCAAGGGCCACTTGATCCTGAAAAACTCCACCGATCAGATTGAACTTCGGCTTGAGTTGAGAATCGGCGATGAGAATTCGCCGCTTTTCATTTTGAACTTCAAGTTCGATTTCCTCGACTTCATGAAATGAAATTCCTGAAACGAGAACGGGAAGCTTTTCGGCAAAGGCATGGTTTTGGCAAAATTCGAGAAAGGCAGGGGTGCGTTGAAAGCTAAGATTACTGTCCGCATCAATGAAGTCATCAAAGAGCTTGGACTGCATGGCGAATTGGTTTTCCAAGTTTGATAATTGAATTTCCTGTTGGAGTCTCAGGGCAATCGCTTCATCAAGACTCAAGGGGGTAACGAGTCCGAGTTCAAGGCGTTTGGACAGATCCTCCTCGTTTTTACGGGTTATGGATAAAGTCTCTTTCCCAAGTTGAATTTCATATTTGATAAGCACTAGTCTTAGGTAATGAGACCGAACTTCTCTTGAAAGCGAATTTTGGGTATTGGCGAAGCGAAGAGAAGCAAGAGTGCGTGCAGATTCTCCGATTTCTCTCTCCGCTTTCAACGCACCCCAATGGTAAATGGGTTTCCGAAGATAGGCAGATCCCAAGAAACGATACCGTTGGTGAAAGTCTTGTTTGGGGCGATCTTCGTGGATGGACTGTCCCTGCAAATTGAGACTAAACTTAACCCCGCTCGCTGAGCTCGCGACCTTGGCTTCCCCCTCAGCTTCCTTTATCCGCTGAACTTCTTGATCCAACAAGCGGGAGGTTTGAGGTAGGTTGGCCAACACCCCCTTTAATTCGGGAAGGTACGCCTCGGGCATTTCCCGGTCGATTTCCATGGCCACGACTGCATGGCAGACGATAGAAAGCGTAGTCCAAAAAAACTTAGCTCTAAAATGTGTGGTGAGAAACAAGATGAGCTTCACAATGAAGCAAGCTGATCAGGTACTCAATCCGAATCAGAAGGCTTTTAAGCTACTCTGAGAAGGCTGCCGGATACATCTCAACCAACTGATCTCCAGTCCATTGATCGATTTGATCCTTGGATGCATCACGAAAAGCGCTGACTTCGGATTCTAGAATTTCGGGAGCTTCATTCCCCCAAGCTTGCCTGACGTAGGTGGTGACATTGGCAATCTCACGATCCGAAATGGGCACAGCCGCCATATTAACGGCTGCGGAGGTTCCGTATGTTTCACCCTTTACGATAATTTCACCCTTCAAACCCTTGAGTATGATGTTTGTGATGAGACCCGGATCGGAAGTAACCCATTTCGAGCCTGCGAGAGGTGGGTACTGACCGGCTATTCCCAGACCGTTTGCTTGGTGACAGGAAGCGCAGCGAACGGCAAACACTTTTTTGCCCGAATCCACTTTTCTTTCCAGACGGAGGGCTTCCCTTTCTTCTTCGGTGAGCTCGACAATCTCCTTTGGAGGATGAAGTTGAAATTGGTTGGTTGAGTGAGCAAGCTGGATGGAGCATACGAAAATCAAGCAACCGAAAACGAAAACAAAGACCAAAGGAGCGATAAGGAATCCTTTGGTCGGAGGATGCTTTTCGTGGTTGAGCCGCGAATGCACCTCAACCATTTCCCGGTCGGTCATAAATTCGCTTGCCTGCTTTTTGCTGTCTTGGTCGGTCATGGGATGAGGCACTTACTCTGCGTTCAATTCGGCAGCGGTCCACATTTGCATGGGAGCGCGGTCCTTAATTTTATCTCGTACGGAAGCCACTTCATTAGGGGTTACGGCACTTGCTGAATTCCCCCAGTCATTTCTGATGTAAGTCAAGACATCCGCCACTTGCTGGTCGGTTAGCGACCCAGGAGGAATTCCCGGGGGAACCATCACTCCATTGTAATCGACTCCGTTTACCTGAATGGGGCCCATGAGTCCGTACAGAGAGATCTTGATGAGTTTTTCCTTGTCTCCCAAAACCCAATCCGAACCGGCCAAGGGAGGGAACTGACCGGCCAATCCCTGCCCGTTGGGTTGGTGGCAGGTGAAGCACAGTCCACCTCCGGGGGCNGCCTTCATGTAAATTTCCTTGCCGGAGGAAATCTGCTCAGCCAACCANGTNGGAGCACCNGCATCNGTTGCATCAGTTTCCAGGTCAGCAACAATTTCTTCCGATTCCGTAGTTTCTTCCTCCGTTTCTACGAAGGCCATCTCGGGCAGTTCGTAATCCTGCTTCAATGCTTGGAGGTAGGAGACCAAACGGTCGGCTCGAAGACTTGGTTTGATAAACCTGGAANNCGACTCATCCGAACTGATTTCGATGAACCCGGTCTTTTCCTCCTCGGAAACCTCATAGAGAAAAGGGCTTGGTTGACAGATTGATTCTGGAATCAAAGCTTGCGGTTCGAAGAGATGTTTGTGAAGCCACTCCAAGGAATGNCCTCGAAGGCCCAGATTCGCCAAATCCGGACCGACTCTTGTGTTGCCTATGAGCACATGTTCCTGAAGGATGTAATCACGAGCAACGGAGGGGCGTTTGCCCCACCCTCTTTCGACGTCGAAGCCAGCTTCGACCATACGAACTTGTTGGGTATGGCAAGTCATGCAACCAAGCGCCAAATAATCCTTTGCTCCCTGTTGGGCTANGCCNGGTAAGGCGTGGGGAAACAAATCGGCATCTTGAGGAACCGAGCCATCTTCCTCCAGAGACTCGGCGGTTTGAGTGAGGTCTCCGAATTGCGCCCGTGCGCCAACGACGAATGCCAACCACGCGACTCCCAGGGCGGTGAAGACGTAAATAGTGAATTTGAAGAGATTATTCACTANGCAACCCCTTTCTTGCTAATGTTGGAAAGGCTTGAGCAGCANGTNAATGGATTNGGNAAAATGACCTTCCAAACGTTGATTACGAAGACAAGTTGAGAAAACCCAAGAACCACAAATGCAATTTCGGTAATCAAAAAGTAGGGTTTNACTGATGAAATCACGGAAGATGCCCAATCAAGAGAGGGTTGTTGGGCGAGCACGCCATGAGTCAGCCCACCGATCAGATACGCCAACAGCAAAATAAGCACACCGAAGGTTGAGGTCCAAAAGTGAAAGGCTTTCGCTTTCACACCAATTTCCNTACCAGTCATTTTNGGCAGGATATGGTAGACGAGCCCAAATATGATCATACTGAAAAANCCATAAACTCTTTGGTTGAAATGAAATTCGTTGATGATTGAAAATTGGGTGATTTTGGCAACTGCAGGTAACGAAAAAACCACGCCTATGTAACTGGAAATGGTGTAGGATAGAGTGCCGAAAATGACGAATCTAAGGGGCAGGCTATTCCAGACCTTTCCGATGTCTTGAAAGGCAGTAGAATGAAAATTTGTGGAGGCTACGGCAATGGGGAAGATCATGGCAATGCTCATGACCGTTCCGATTGCAGGAATCCACATGGGTACTGGACCACCCTCCAAATGGTGAACCACAGACCAGGGTGCAAGCGTTGCGATGCACCAAAATCCGAAAATNGCCAAATAATACTTGTCAATTTGGCGACCCAGGATGGCCGGNATCACATANTAGGCGGCTCCTAAGGCTACGGGTGTNAGCCANAGCCAAATCAGGTTTTGCCCAAACCACATGGAAAGAACGCTTTGAACGGTNCCTCGGGCTGGGTTCATTTCAAGCCCATCCCATGCNATCAGGAAAAGAACGGGNAACCATAGCAGGGACGCCAGNANAAACCATTGCGGAGCAATGGTTTCCTTAATGGCTCGAGCCCGATGTATAACGAGAATGACAAGGGCAATGATCGAATAGCCCATGAACAAGGCCGGCCATACCTCAGCGGGCATTTCGAGAAGTTCGTGAGAGGTCATGTGTCCGTCAAGAATGCCAAGCAAACCGAAGGTGATGGAGAGGTTCCAAAGTATTCCTCCAACCAACAGGAAGAATTTCCCAGTTCCTTCTGCCTGAGCCAACCTGGCTATTATCCATAAGGTTACGGCAAAAATGGAGTTACCCCCCCATCCGTAAACGAAGGCATTGGCTTGAGCGATCTTGATCTTGCCGTAGGTGAGAGCTTCGAGGGATGACAGAAACAAGGGGTCTGTAAGTTTCGCTGAAGCTACGTAGGCGAAGAAAGCCGCGGCCAACAACCATAACCCAGCTGATGAAATGAAAAAGGACACCGCAATTTTGAGGGACTTGTCAATAATTTGCTCAGGAGTGTCTTTCACTTTACGAATCAATTACCGGGTTGAGGAATGGAGCGATAACCTTCGCTCACATTTTTCATGACTCCTTGCAGAGACGAATTGCGTTCCGAATGATACGAGTCAATCTTGTCGAGGTAGTCTGCGTTTTCCGCTTCGTATTCTTTGACTTTTTCAAAACGCCCCTCATCAATTGCGCTCGTTGGAGAATCAGGTTCGTTGGGTTGTAGTAAATTATACAATCCAACGATCAGAATAGCCACAATCCCGACTGTCAAAAGCGAGAAGAATGAGCTGCAACCATCCGCTTTCTGTACTTCTGGTTCACTCATGATGATGAATCGAGTCAAGGATACGCGGATCGCGGATGGGAATGTCTTCGGCATCGCCGGATTGGAAACTTCTGAGAACCGACCATGCGCAAATGCAACCTACACCAAGGAACGAGGCAATTCCCCAAAACAAATGGCTACCGATAACGGGGCGGGCTTCATATCCAACGAATGCTCCGGGTACGATTTCGCGTCCGGGAATGATGTTCCAATATAAATCCAAAGCATGAAAAACTAGAATCCAACAAACAATGAAAACTAATCTCGGACCGACGATTTTGTTTCGGTAAAACAAAAGATAAAGGAAGGGGAAGAAGAAGTGTCCGAAAATCAGACCCATGCTTACGGCAAACCAACCCGATTTTTCTCCAGTATTCGGATTGATTTCCCGTATGGTAAACCAAAAGGTTTCTTCGGGAATGTTTGCGCTGTAAATGAGAAAATACTGCGAAAAGCTGATGTATGCCCAAAATACCGTGAAGGCAAGAGATAGACAGGCTAGATCGTATTGATGAGCTTGGTTGTAGATCCCTCGCAAAGAACCTTTAGTTGCCATGAATAGACAACCAATAATGGTGACCGCCAAGGCGGCTCGTATGCCAGAGGCAAAAAACCAAACCCCGTACATGGTCGAGAACCACTGGTATTCAAGGCTCATGAACATATCAAATGCCCC
>NZLE01000060.1 GCA_002692605.1 Opitutia bacterium | reverse complement strand
AAAAACGGGCATACTGCCGGTCCATGGTAGTACCTCCACAGAAGACGCCCTTAATTCCTGCCCGCACTAAATCCTTTCGTTCCGCCAAGGCTTCCAAAAGTTTGGGCGTTGTAAAAAGGGCACTTACCTTTCGATTTTTAAGAATGGTCAAAGCTTGATCGACCACATGATCCATGTAGGCCCGGGCCTGATCGTATTGCTTGGAGGCAATCAGTCGCTTGACCCACCTGGGGTCAAGATCGACGAAGAAGCAAGAGCAGCCCCGTTCATTCGCCAAATGCTCAATCGCCAGCCGGAGGCGACGGGGTCCGGTCGGACCTACCATCATCCAAAAATGGTCTCGNGGGAAGTGTTCGTCGCTAAGGGTTTCGGAAAACGCGGTATAGTCGATTCTAAAATCATCCCATCCGATCCTCTGCTTGGGCATACCNGTCGTTCCTCCGGTTTCGAAGATATTGAAGGGGCGACCCTCATAGGCCTTGGGTACCCAAACTTCATTGGGTTGATCGCGTAGCCACTCATCCTGAAAATTTGGGAACTTCTCNCAAAGATCCTCAAATGTTCGAACTTCTTCGAGGGGATTCCAGCTCTGCTCGGCGGCCCAATTCAGCCAAAAGGGACAGCCGGTTTCAGAGGAGAAATGCCAATTGATGATTTCCGCGACTTGAGAATCCAATTCTGCGGATGCTTGATTAATTTGGTTTTCGTTAGCCATNGGGTATCAGTAAAACTTGATTTTGCAGATTTACAATTCACCTGAATCTGGAAAAAACTTTGCGATGGTTTGCGAAGACGGCGGTTTGGTGGCCAGCGAAACAACCACCATCGCCGATGCGGAGACNGCAAAGCAGATGGCCGCAGGGACAATTCCCGGGCCAACCATGNATTCACCTCCATAGCCTGACTGATGGAAATAATAAACCCAGGTGACCAAGGCTCCGACTATACTTGCCATCGCCCCTTCCTTGGTCGCTCTCTTCCAATAAAGCGCTGCAAAAACTACCGGAAACAATGCGGAGAATCCACTGAAGCACCAAATGGCAAGATCGAAGACGTTTGCATCCTTGGCNAGCATCGCAAGACCGTAGGTAAGGGCAACAATGGAAATGATGAAGGCTCGCGCAATGCNGATAATTTGCTTGTCGGAATACTTTTCCTTGCCAGCCCGGTGGACCACAATGTCGTTGGTAAAGATTGTTCCAAGGCAAAGAAACTGAGAATCCAGGGAGGACATGATCGCAGCGAGAACACCTGCGGTCAGCAATCCGATCAGCACCGGATCTCCTACCAAAAGATTGAGCATTGCGGACAAGACCGCGGGTGGAGGAATGCCTGGTGGCAAGACTCCGGATGCCCAAGCTCCCACGAGTACACAAGGTACCCAAACCACCATGATGCACAAGGGATGGGCAATCACCGTCAAGCGGAAGGATTTTGCGTTTTTGGCCGTCAGCCAATGTTGAAACAAGTGGGGAAACATTCCTACACTAAGAGGTATGAAAAGATAGGTGACAAAAGTGNTGAAGGGAATTCCCAANTCACGCTCGAAAGGTATCAGCTCTCCGGTCTTTGGATTCTTCTTTTTGAATTCCACTTGAACGGGTTCCCTCCAAAAATGGGGCTGAGCGTCCGTGAGATTCGNGCTCTCAGAGGAAAGTACCTTTCCGATTGGCTTCGGTGGCTCATTTTTCAAGAGCGCTCCGGAATCCTTGTCGAAACGATAATCTTGAACCACTAGATCCTTGTCGGTGATTCGAGCGGGAATCTCACCGGCCTTACCAACGCCTCCCAGGGCATTGATGATGAAAACAAAGGCGACCAAGCCCATTATCATAAAGACAATAGTCTGAAAGGTGTTTGCAAAAGCAGCTCCTCTGGAACCTCCCATGAAGACGTAACTCAGGACAACCAAGGAAACGACCAAGCCCGTGAGCCAAGGCGGCACCCCACCCAACCAGGGGGGTGCGGAAGGGTTTGTAAAGAGTGTTGGGAAAGCCCCGGCGGTGACGGGTTCGATGGTTTTACCTGCGCCGATGATCCCAATCAGAAGATAGGGAACAACCAAGAGAACGAGAATGGGAAACAAAAGATATCCAATCGAGTCGGACTCGAATCGGGCTCTGAAAAATTGGATTTGAGTTAGATAGCCATGCTTTTTGCCGAATGNCCACAAGCGAATGCCGATAAGGAAGAAAATGGCCGCATGGACCAAACCGCTTATTGATGCCATAAGCCCGTAAGTTCCGATGCCGCGTTCGAAGGATTTTCCAGTGGACCCGACCAGCGCAAAAGCGGTCATNGTGGTTCCAAACACGCTCATAAGCAAGAGAAACGGACCAATGCTGTGACTCGCAACGAAGTAATCCTTGCTGGTGCCTCTGAATAACCTGCTGCTGAAAAAACCAAGTCCCAAAAGAAGACAAAGGTAACCTACGATTACAAGGAGAGTGGTCATGATGAACGCTGTGATTCGCAATCAGTCTTACCTTCGGCAAACTCTTCCAAGTGCGAGGGCCAGGCAAACTTAATCGCCAACCATCCCAAGATAGCGCAGGCGACTGAGAAGCCTGCATGAAAGGCAAGACCGATTGGCATGAAGCCAAAGATCAAATCGGCATCCTCCCACCACCAGAAATCCTGATGCAGGAGGAACATCAGCCCAAATAAAAACCAAACGATTATTTTTCCCATATGGAATGAGGTTCGAATTTATTCTCCAATGGCATACAGGTGAGTTTGCGTCGCAACGTAGAGCGTGCCATTGACGTATACCGGCGAGCTGTAAACGGGCGCACCCATATTTACGCTTTCAACTTTAGGTTCCGCTTTTCCGTGATCCAAGATCAGAAGATCCCCGTCTTCGTTACCAAGAAGGACTTTACCACCCGCCACAAGGGTTGACCCCCAAATTCGGCTAAAGGAGTCATAGGTCCAATACAATTTTCCGTCGTTCGCATCGAGGCAATGAATGAGGCCGGCATATTCGGCCACGTAAACCAAATCATCGTGAACGGACACCGTAGAGATCGTTCGACCAACGTCCGTATATTTCCAGACAACTTCTCCATTCTTTGCATCGATGCAGCTCAGGCGACCAACACCGTCACCGTGCTCGGGATCCTGCCCGATCGCAACGTAAACCTTTTCCTCGTATAGAACGGGGGTTCCAATGAGCTCGCTGGGGCCGGGAGGCGTTGCGTAAGGGACTTTTTTCCCATCCTTGTCAATGCGGTACTCCGGTTCATTGCAATCCACTTTCCAGGAGGGCATGAAGAGATCATAGCCGTCCGCATCCTTTTCGGTTTTGTTCGGATACCCATAGCAAAAGCCATCCGTGCCCCCCCATATGAGAGTTTCCTTGCCGGCAATCTTGCCATAGGTCAAAGAAGACCAAGCCGCATGCAGGGCGCTTGCGCTGGCCCCTGAACCATCTTCTCCCACCAATTCCCCGGTGTTCTTATCGAGAGCGATCCAACTCGGAGACAAAGGCGCGGGGATATTCGTATGGGACCAATCCACTCCGTTCGAGGTTGCGATAAATACCTTGTCCCCCAAGACCAAGGGTGAGGAGCTCGTAACGTTGTGGGGAAAGACACCAAGTTCATCTCGCATGTCGTACATCCAAATTATATCCGCATCCAATGATTCGTCCAAGGGGTCTTGTGACCCTTTCGGCCGAACGTAGGCAGCCTCGTCTTTGTAGGGTCCCATATTTCCATCCGCCAGTCCGTTGATGTCGAGACAAACGACTTCGCAGCGATTAGTCACAACGTAAACGATGTCCCCATCCACTGCGGGAGATGAGCAAACTCCTATGTACTCCCAGTCACTAACCTTGCCCGCCCCAAGTTTTGGAATAACCAATTGCCACTTGAGGTCGCCGGTTTGTTCATCCAAACACATCACCACTCCCCGATCACCTTTCTTTTGCGGATCACGCGGAGATTCGTTGTTGGTCCCTACGAAAACGCATCCATTACCGACGGTTACGTTTCCATAGGCTTGGGAACCGAGCTTGGCCACCCAGCGAACGTTCTTCGTGGTTTTCATGTCCACGACCTCATCATCACTCATGTCTCCGGGAGCAAAATCGGTGACAAGCCCCTTCTCGGTGGTCACCATGTTGCGACTTCCGTCACCTCCCCACACAGGCCAATCCTTTGCCTGAGATACGAGAGGGAAGGAGAATGCGAGCAAGGTTAGGGTAAGATTGGTTTTTTTCATACTTAATTGCTTATTTGTTGTAGTAAATGGAAAGGTTGTCGATGTAGACTTTCTTCTTGCTTTGCGGTGACATGGCATAGATTCCTGGGGCTCCATTCAAATGCGGATTTTCATGCGCGACCTCCAAAGTCCATTGCAAGGGTTCGGGTTCTCCCTTCATCCAAGCCTTGGCTTTGATCATGCCTCTGCCTGAGTCATCGATTTCAACGCAGGTTTTCAGACGATACCAAGCCTTTGTTTTGATTGAAAAAGGAACGGAATGACGAAAACGATCGTAATTCGATACGACTTCAAGCTTCTGTCCGTTTCCAACCAATACGAAAATGTATCTCTGGTTGATCAAACCAATGTTCGATTTCGTTCGCCTGTCACCATCCGTCATCACGTCCGCTTCAACCACGTAATTGCTCATGTCCTTGTGGCCTATGAAGTTTATGGCCCTTTGAAAAAGCACACGGTCCAAAGTATTTCCGGCTACAAAATTATCCGCCGACTTTTGGACCTGCCATCTCATCCTTGCTCCGAGCCAGGGGAGAGGAGAATAAGCAAAGGAAATTCCATCCGAACTGGTATTGCTAAGTTCATATCCTTCCTCAAAATTTTCCGAATACGGCAAATCCTGAATGATCCGTCCGCGAGTAACGCCAAAAAGCCCGTTTTTCGAGACGCGCAGGGCTCCTGCGGAAAGTTTGGCATCGGCATCGGCGACAAGGACACCCATATCACTGATTTCTGCGTCAACGTAGGATTTCACTTTGGCGGTCGGCGGTATCCATTTTTCCCATGACAAACCTTCCGTTATCTCTTCAATTCTTCGCCCTACCCGATCGAGCGAATACACCTTGAAGGTCTGTTTNTTGCCGGATTTGAGAGCAAACTCCGCGGGGACAACCTGAAGAGAAACCGCCTTTCCATCACCTTTTTCTTGCAATGGAGGTCGTGCCACAAAAGCCTGAGCAGCCTGATCGGAACCAAAGCAAAAAAGCTTTTTCTTGGCTTGTACGAAAACCCTTCCATGNGCCATNGATGGGGNGGCCAAACAAGCGGAGCCCAAATCCATTTCGCTAATGATCTCTCCCCTATGCCCTTCATCTCCGACAACAAAAAACTTTCCGTTGAAAGTGGGAACNTATAATTTCCCATCCGCCCAAGTCGGAGATGCGTGTACTTGATCGGGAGCTAATTTCAAAACCCAATGCTCNTCGCCCGTACTCGCGTCCAGNCAAACGAGTTCACCACGCTTGATCGTCACNTAAATACGGCTCTGGCGATAGACGGGAGAACTTGTNAAAGCCTCCATGCCATTGTTCCTCCACACTTCATGCTCGGAACCNAGAATCATGATGTCTTCGTCCAAGCTCGGAAGTTTTGAGGGCTTCCGAATGCCCACCATTCGACCGATGACGGAAGAGTCCACGTTTTCCTTACCGTGTATGGCCACCACCATGTCGTCATGAAGAACAACACCCGAATTGACTCCGCCGTAAGACATTTGAAAACGCCAAAGCGGCTGTCCGGTTCGGGCATCGATGCAAACGATATGACCACATCCCGTACCGCTGTAGAAAACCCTTCGTCCATCCTCTAAGTTTTCGAAGACCAGAGGGGAAAAAGAGCTATCCTTGGGAGTAATCCCGGGCGTTGAGGACCAAACCAAGTCTCCGCTATGCTTATCGAAAGCATAGAAACGATCTCGGGCCGGTCCATGCTTGCCCCAATTTGCCGTTATCGCATGGATAATGATCAGATCGCCATCAACACAAGGACCGCCGGTGCGCCCGTTCGGAAAGGTGAGACGAGCGAATTCTTCCATTAAGGATCTTTCCCAAATCTTTTTGCCATTGGAATCATAGGCCAAAAGCAAGCCGGGACTGGTTTGAAAAAACACGTTTCCAGAAACAGGGTCGACGCAAGCCGCGCCCACTCCGTAGCGATTGTAGACAATATCNCTTATAAAATCACTGTGACGGCGATCCCACAAAACCTCACCTGAAGTGGCATCCAGGCAGACCAGCGCTTCCTGCAATTCATCCTCCACTCCATAATAGCCGAATTGATAAGCCTTCCCTCCGGCGATAACGGGCACTCCGCCACCCTGAATCTCGTAGGTCCACAAAAGGGATTTGTTCAAATCACTGGGCAAGNCCGTCTGATCCGATACGCCCATTCCACTTGGCCCTCTCCAAAAAAACCAATCCGAGTGAAAGGCAGANGGATTCGTAGAATCCGGCTCTTCTAATTGATCGACGGTTTTTGACCCGGAGATTCTCGGGTTGCACCCCTGGAAAAAGAGGCAAACTAAAGGAAAAAGGAGGGAATAGNTAAGTTTTGTCCGCATTGGTAGGAGAAAATGTTGGATTTTNAGATGGTTATATCGCATTTAGTACTTGTANGTACGAAATTGTCAAACATCATTGNATAAAGTTCACGCNTTTGCTTTCAACCCCCATGATCCCAAAAACTCTTCCACCCCTGCTTCGATCCTGTTGGATAAAACTGAATGCCACTTTTCAAAACAAGGTTTCGAAGATTGGGCTTACACCTGATCAATATACGGCCTTAAGGTGGTTAACGGAACTTGAACGAAAGACCATTACCCAAAAAGACTTAAAGCGTCTCATGTTTACGGACGCCAATACGATCGCCGCATTGGTGAAAAGAATGGAAAAGCACGGGTTGATTGAAAGATCCAGACACCCTTTCGACCAAAGAAAAAAAATTTTGAAAGCCACTGCAAAAGGCAGAAGGCTTTATCAACGAGGAAGGGAAATNGCCGAAAATTTGGAGCAGAGCCTTCTCCAAGGTTTTTCTCCGGAAGAAAAAAATGATTTCATTCGCATCCTGATGAAGGCAAATTATTACTTTTCAACTGAATCAACTGAGGATTGACTCATTCTCANACATACCCAATCCCCCCTGCTGCTTCGACAATGCATTTTTCCGTTCGAATAAGTGGGTGGAGTCCAGTTTGCCTTACCTGACAGAACCTGAAAGCTTGCGAGTTCGGTAAATTTTCTTGGGCTTGCCTCGCATAGAACCAATTCTCCATTTTCGGTAAGCATNACCAAGGTGCCGTCGACTAAGATCAAGGATCCCAGTCCGTAACCCTTTTTTTCCCAAACCTTCTTACCTCGATCGATGCGAAGACAAAAAAGAGTCGATTGGGAAGCGGAACGGCCACCCGCTTGGCCATGAATTCCATAAGCGTGGCCGTCTAGATGCACAAGACTGGACATCTGACAGGATATGGCTTCGGATTCCCAAATTGCTTGAGGAATGGAAGCTTTCAAATCTACCAAAGCTCCACCTTTTCCGTAGGCGCTCGTTACCAAAACGGTATCTCCCAAATCAAGAGGTTGAGCCGCATTTACTCCGAAACGCGTCTTGTGTTGATAAGTTTTAAGTTCATTACCGTTTTTGAAGTCATGAACCGAAAGCCCAAATTGATTAAAAAGTAGAATCTCATTTGGNGTGCTTTTACGAATCACCGGAGAGGCGTAACCCGCCTCATGACTGCCCCCACGCCAGACCAAAGAACCATCCTGTGAATTCAAGGCCACGAGTGAGCCTTCCGGAGATCCCGTTTCAAAGATGACTTTTCCTTCGGCAACCAAGGGACACCCGGAATAACCCCAGTCTGGTCGAATGCCCTTCAGATCTTTGATAATGTTCAGGCTCCATAGAATTTTTCCGTCCTTTGCATTCAGTGCATACAGATCACCTTCATGACTTGGTAGGTAGAGCGTTTTTTCGTGAATCAACGGGGTTGCCCGACTTCCTCCCTGAAAAAACTTCGGATCCTTGCGGCAAGGGTATTGATGGGTCCAGATTACCTCGCCAGTTTGAGAGTTCACGCAAAAAAGCGTATTTTTCCCATTTTCATTGCCTTGNCAATAAGCCANTCCATCCCACTCAATTACGGATGAGTAACCTGCTCCNATCTTAATTCGCCAAAGCTCCGCAGGCTCCTCATTCCCCCATTCTGTTCTCAGACCCTTTTCTGACGAATGATGATCGCGATGATTTCCNGCATATGAAGTCCAATCTGCGGAAAACGCGGTCGGTGAAAAGAAGAGCAAATAAGCTATTAATACATGCCAATAAGCCATGGAGATATTCAATCTAGGACCTTACAATCCTGTCAAGCCAATGGTTGACCCTGTGATCAAAGAGGTCCGATTTTCTCAACACCCCCAACCGAAAGGTTGAGGTTCAAATGGTCAGCGTAATATCCCGTAAGATTGGAAACCAGGGCATCCGAACCACTCTTTCTGGCAGATAATGCTACGACAACGAAATCCGTACCTTCCGGTACTGGAAATTCAGTTTCCAGTTTCTCCCATGTTTGGGGGCTAACATCGCTCTTCAAGGGGTTTTCCCTGTGAGCAATGGTGCGTTTAGTTTGACCAAGACCTCCGCTAATCGCATGAAAGGACAAAGAAAATTCGGTCGAATCGTCAGCAAGTCCNACCCCTTGNTTGAAGTGTACCTCCGCATCAAAGGTCGCTTCTCCTTTATTCACTGCTTCGTGTAGTTTTCTTAAGTCCAAAACTTGTATCGTTTCAGATACCTCCGCNCTNAAGGAATCTACGTCGACCTCCATTTTGCTGAACTTGATCATTCGATCACCCCTCAATGGCAGGACGCCCATTTCAGCTGGCACACTGAGGTGCTCTTGACGCTTCCATGAAGTGACNTCTTGATCAATCATNACAAGCCCTCCTTCTGAAAAACTCTTTTCGGTTTCAAGGATTTCGATGCCTCGCATGGCTTCGTCATGAGCATCATAGGAAAGAACTCCTGCAAGTAAGCCGGGTTGTGATTTGGGTTTTCGATGATTGATGGGAGATTGCCCGGAAACAGTGCGGTCCAAAGCCAATGATTCGGTTTGTGGGGTCCGACTCGATGCTGTCGAGTTTTCAATTTTTTCTGAATGCTCGCCCAGATGTGAAAAACCAAACCAAACGGATACCAAGATGGCAATGGAGGCGGCAAGTGAAGTCACAACCGGAAAGTTGATTATCCTTTTTGATTGAGCGACAGGGCGTTGCAGGGAAAGACCGTCGCTCTCCTCCCAGTGAAGCAATGACTCCTGAAGCATCAAATAAGAGTATCTAGCCCGAGAGTTGTGGTCACTTTGCAAAAGTTGCGCAAGTCGCTCCCTCTCGTCGTAAGAGATAAGATCATCGATAAGCTTGCTCGTAAGCAATTCTATCTCTGTGATGTTAAAATCGTCGCTCATGTAGGTATATTCAAGAGGTATTAGCGCTAAATCGTAATTTCGTACGTTTTTTTTAAAAAAAACTAAAATTCGACTTCCTTATCATATGCAGAAAGCTTTTCGTGAACGCAGTTACTTAGGTTTTGCCTGATACGATGTAGCGTAGCGGAAATTGATCCCAACGGACGTTGTACTTGATTGGAAATATCCTTCAGGTTGAATTCTTCTCGGAAACGAAGTTTGGCGATGATTCGCATGTGGTTGGGAAGCAAATCATAACATTTTTGCAAAGCTCTTTGGACGATTTGAACCTTTTCGGAATCAAAATCATCGGTTGGAATGGAATCGATAATTTCATTACTGAAATGCAATCGACTCCTCTTGCTTTTGGTTATGTGACTCATTACCTGATATCTTGCGATTTTAAAAGCCCATCCCTGAAAATGTCCTTTTGGGTCGAATTCCGTGGCCTTTTTACAAAGTATCAAGTTAGTCTCCTGCAAAACATCTTCCGCATCCGAACGGTTTGGTAAAAGCGAGAGAATATAACCGTAGAGGGATTTTTGTATACTTGTAAGATTTTGAGAAAATTCGAAGGAAATGGGTGAATCGCTCATCAGATGATAATATTCAAAAAAAACGGACGATGTATCTCAAACGGCAATACATTTAAAAGATATAAAAACAGGATGGAGTGTTGCCAAACACAATAATCTGATTTCACTTGTACCATGCAAGCTTGGCACTGCCTTGTCATTATTACGATAACACTTTGTCTTTTCGCTTTTGGAATGTTTAGAAAAGACATCGTAGAGAATACGGAATATCTGAGTATTGAGAATGACTATGTGAATGATAATCAATCACAAACGTTGAGCAAACAAGGTCAATCCGTAACTACAAACCAAGATCGAAACGAATCGAAAGATAATTTGAGTGGCAAAATTCTTGGGTCAGATGCCTGGGCAGAGTGCGTATGTATATTAACTGTATCAATGGATAATCAATGGATTATCAAATACTTTTCAATGATTATTGAATCGAAAGTTTTTAGAGAAAAGATATTTATTAGTCTCAATAATAAGAAAACAGTAGCTGAACAAATTTTTAGTCCGTTTGAAAGTACTTTTTATAAAGAGAATAAAACTGAAATTTTAAGTGCACTAT
>NZLE01000059.1 GCA_002692605.1 Opitutia bacterium | reverse complement strand
CCAGGGAGACGGTTCGTAAGGGAGCTCTCTCAGGTGGTGGTCTCCCTGGGAAACTAGCAGATTGCGCCGAAAAAGATCCAGCAAAGAGTGAACTCTACATTGTGGAGGGAGATTCAGCGGGTGGCTCTGCAAAGCAAGGGAGAGACAGACTTACCCAAGCCATTCTGCCATTGCGCGGTAAACTTTTAAACGTTGAGAAGGCAAGACTGGATAAAGTTCTAAATAATGCCGAAATCAGAAGCTTAATAACTGCGGTTGGTACTGGAATAGGTGATCATGAAGGAGAAGGTTCTTTTGATTCTGAAAAAGCTCGCTACCACAAAATTATAATAATGACGGATGCGGATGTCGATGGCGCTCATATTCGTACCCTGCTCTTGACCTTTATTTTTCGCCAGATGAAAGGTTTGATTGAAAAGGGTTACGTATATGTGGCTCGTCCCCCCTTATATAAAATTAAAAGAAGAAAAACGGAACAATACATACAAGATGATGCTGAAATGAGCCAAATCTTGATTAATTTGGGTTGCGATGACGTTAAACTGTTTAGAAAAGCCGATGGAAGGTCTTTTGATTCCGAATCCCTAAAAGAGATAACCTCACATTTTCTAAAAATTGAAGCCATTGCGAAGGGGCTGCAAAGATACGGGTGCACGCTTACGAGATTTCTCGAACAATTCGATGAAAACAGCAAAAGCTTACCTCGGTTTCTTGCAAGAATGAGGACAGGAAACGAAGAGGAAATAAGATTTTTCAAGGATATTGAGGCAAAAGCGGGCTTTATGATGTCACAGGAAATATCCGAAGACTCCGAGGCGGACGTAATTTCAAGGGAATTGGAGCAAGATGGAGCGACGGTTACTCAGAGAATTTCGATACACGAGGTGTATGAATCGCATGAAATAGAGAAAATACTTGGAAAATGCATGGATTTGGGCGTTGATTCCAGTTTGTTTGGGAAAAGTGACGAACCGAACTATTCCTTGAGTCCCGTAAATGATGAGGATGAAGGTATTACTGTTAGTTCGATCGCTCAGTTTTTGGAACATGTGAGGGCCTTAGGCAGAAAGGGACTTCAAATCCAAAGATACAAAGGTTTAGGAGAAATGAATCCCAAGCAACTCTTCGAAACTACAATGGACCCCGAAACTCGTAGCTTAATCAAAGTTGAGATTGCTGACGCAATAGCAGCGGATAACATGTTCACAATGCTGATGGGTGAGGAAGTAGCCCCTCGGCGAGCATTTATTGAAGACAATGCTTTGAACGTTTCCTTTTTAGACGCATAAGAAAATATAAATATGAGCGAGCAATCATCATCTCTGATTAATGGAAACATAAGTGATATCATGCAGTCAGCGTACATCGATTACTCGATGTCCGTTATCGTAAGTCGTGCGCTGCCAGACGTCCGAGATGGGTTTAAGCCCGTGCAAAGACGCGTACTTTATGCCATGTTAAGAGAAGGTCTCTTGCACAACAGGGCATACGATAAATGTGCGGGCGTTGTCGGTGAAGTTCTTAAGAATTATCATCCGCATGGGGACGGTTCCGTCTATGATACGTTGGTGAGGATGGCTCAAACATGGGTAATGAGGTATCCCCTCGTGGACGGCCAAGGCAACTTTGGTTCTGTGGATGGAGATTCAGCGGCAGCCTATCGTTACACCGAATGTAGGCTTACCAAAATTTCTGAGGAATTGTTAAAGGACATTGATGAGGATACGGTTGATTTTATACCCAATTACAAGGAGAGCTCGACCGAGCCTTCAGTACTTCCTGCGTCCCTTCCAAGCCTTTTGATGAATGGGTCTACGGGAATTGCCGTTGGTATGGCGACTAATATTCCTCCTCACAACTTGGGAGAATTGATCGATGCGATCTGCGTTTTAATTGATAATCCGGCTATTGGCATTGATGAACTTATGGAAGTAATTCCTGGGCCTGATTTTCCTTCAGGTGGGAGCATAGCCGGTCGCTCAGGCATAGACTCTTATATGCGAACTGGTAGAGGCATCGTAAGGATGAGAGGCTCGATGGATATCGAGGATTTACCTAATGGTAAGCAACAAATAATCATTACGGAAATACCTTACAATGTGAACCGAGCGACTTTGGTTACAAGAATTGCCGACCTAGTGAAGGATAAAATTCTTGATGGCGTTAGTGATCTTCGAGATGAATCTACTGAAAAGACCAGGATTGTCGTTGAGCTCAAGCTTGGAGAAATCGAGCGAGTTACCATGAATAAGATTTACAAACTGACTGCGATGGAAAGTAGTTTTGGAGTCATTCTTTTGGCCTTGGATAAACTCCGTCCTCGCCAATTAAACATCAAGGAGTGCCTAGAATGTTACGTCGAACACCGTAGAGAGGTAACTTTAAGAAGAACACAATTCAGACTGAGAAAGGCTGAAGATAGAGCACATATTTTAGAAGGCTATAAAATTGCACTAGATAATTTAGATGAATTTGTCCGTATAATTCGAGCATCATCTAATAGAACGGAAGCTAAGGAAAAACTAGTTCAGAAATATAATCTAACCGATAGGCAAGCCAATGCTATACTAGATCTCAGGCTATATCAATTGACTGGTATGGAAAGAGAAAAAATAGAGGCCGAATATCAGGAGCTAATGAATCTTATAAAAGGTTTGCGCGAAATTATCGAAAACGAACATGTTTTATTAGGGCTCATAAAAAAGGAAATTCTAGAGTTAAAAGACTCGTTCGCCGATGAAAGAAAAACTACGATTACGGAGGCAGAGGGTGAAGTAAGCATGGAAGACCTCATACCCAATGACGGTTGTGTCGTCACTATTACGGAATCAGGTTTTATTAAAAGAACTACCATTGATGAATACAGAGTTCAGAATCGAGGAGGCAAAGGGGTTATCGGAAGTGGGCAGAAAGAAGAGGATCCCGTACGAATCCTTCAAACCTGCAACGCGCATGATACTCTTATGTTTTTTATGAACAATGGGCGTGTATATGTGGAAAAAGCATATGAAATACCTGAGGGTAGCAGAACCTCAAAAGGTCGTAACATCATTAATTTTCTTAACATGCAGAAAGACGAATCAGTTGCGGCTGTTATCTCGGTAGACAGTTTTGAATCCGATGAATCTCTCGTTTTATGTACTCGGAACGGAGTCGTAAAGAAAACCAAAATAAATGCGTACAAAAACCATAGAAAAGGAGGGATTATAGGTATTAACATAGATGAAGGGGATTGCGTCTTGCAAGCTCTTCGCGCAAATGCTGAGGATCACCTTCTACTGCTCTCCAAAAATGGTAAGGGCCTTCGATTTTCTTGTGATCAATTGCGGGATCAGGGTAGGGTAACGAGAGGAGTTAGGGGTATCCGCTTAAAGCCAAAGGATGAGGTTGTAAATATGCTGGTTGTCGAGGATGATAAGCTACTTCTCATCGCCGGTCAAAATGGGCTGGGAATACGCACACGTTTTAGTGCGTTTCTTCCAAAAGGCGGCAAACCCGTCAATCCTGACTCCAATGAGACAATCATTCCCCGGAAAAGAGGTGGTCAGGGAGTAACTGCAATGAATACTGAGGCAGTGTGCAGTGCCTTGAGCGTTGATCAAACGAGTGAAATCCTAATGATTACTAAAAGCGGACAGGCAATGAGATGCCCCGTGATTAACATCCGTGAAACCAATCGCGGTTCTAAAGGCGTTAAACTCGTGGACTTACGGGCCAAGGATATCCTGATTGGTGTCTCGGAGGTTGTCGAACTTGACGAGGATAAGGAGGATGATCCGGAAATTGTCGAAGAAGTCGAAGGAAACGATGTTATTCTTGAAGAAAAGCCTTCAGATCAATGACCTTCGCTAACCGTTCAACAAGTAAATATGAGCAAAGTGCATCGAACAATGCATTGTGATACTTTTGCTTCTCGGGTTTACAGAATTTAAAACACAAGTCATTAAGAAGTTTCTGATCCAAAAAATGATTAACGAGAGCTTTCAGATCATAACTGATTAGGTTTGGATAAAGTTTTTGATAGATAGTAACCGTATCCAGCCAAGGGCCCCATTTTCGTAATGATCCATCTTTGCAAATTGGATATGGCAAGAACTTTTTAATAAGATTTCTTTCTATGCTAACGTTATGGGAAATGATAAATTGATAATCACTGTCTTTTTCAAAAATGTCTTTTAAATCGGTTGTTTTTGTGACAATGAATTCTTTCGCCTCCACTAGTATGAATTCCGAAAATGAAACGAGACCGATTTCTCTGATGCCAATCTCCAAATTTCCTTCGAAATCCAAGGACAAACCTTTCCCCATCATTGTCGATGTCTTTATCATTTGATGAATTTTATGTTTTTGCTGAAAGAGCAACCGATGCAGTTTCGGCTTCAACCTTGTCAGGGGTAGAGCATTCTGATGCAAGTCTTAAGGATGATAAAAGTGTCGTAACGAAAACGGACTTTTCGATCGAGAAGAAAATAAGAAACCAGATTAGAGAATCCTATCCCACCCATAATATTTCTGGAGAAGAGTATGAATTCACAAATAATAATTCGGAATACACCTGGACGATTGATCCAATCGATGGAACGGTTAGTTATCTACATGGTGTGCCACTTTTCGGTATTCTCCTAGGATTAAGTTTTAATGAAATTCCGCTCTACGGATCAATTCGTTTGCCAATGTTGCGAAACGATTTTGTGGCCGGGGATTCCTCAGTTTGCCTCATTAACGGTCAACAAGCTCGCGCCAAAGAATTCACGAGTTTTGAAGACTGCCTAATGCTGACAACCGATATTGAAAGGGTCAGAAATTCTAGGTACTCAATGATCTATGACGGAATGATCGAAAAGGGGTCTTTGTCAAGAACATGGGGGGATTGCTTCGGTTATTATCTGCTTTGTTCAGGCAAAGCGGATCTTATGATGGACTTGGATTTGAAGGATTGTGATATACTTCCCCTTATACCGATCATAAAGGGAGCGGGGGCAAAAATCATTAAACTTGATGGAACCCACAACAATATTGTCGCTTGTGTGGCGGAACTTGCTGATACTGTTGAAAGTTTAATGCCCTGAAAGGATATTCATGGAGCGGGCGAAGGGATTCGAACCCTCGACATCCACCTTGGCAAGGTGGTGCTCTACCAACTGAGCTACGCCCGCAATAAATACTCTTGAATTATTGCTAATGCAAATATGGGCAAGCAAATAATTTGGGACGAACGGAGTTTTGCCATCCAAAGTTTTCGTTTTGCTTGACATGCAAGTTCATTCGGCTAGTTTTAGACGCTTTTCTTAAATTATCAACCCCATGCCCTCCGCCCATGTAGCTCAGTCGGTAGAGCGCGTCCTTGGTAAGGACGAGGTCGGCGGTTCAAATCCGCTCGTGGGCTCCACCTAAAACCACAACAAGTCAAATCAATGGCCAAAGAACAGTTCCAACGCACCAAACCTCACGTTAACGTAGGTACCATCGGTCACGTAGACCATGGTAAGACCACGCTCACCACAGCAATTCTGCATGCTCAGGCAAGGCAGGGCTTGGCAGAAGTTAAAACTTATGCAGACATTGCTAAAGGTGGTACAGTTCGTGATGCATCCAAGATTGTAACGATTGCGGTCTCTCACGTAGAGTACGAGTCCGCAAACCGTCACTACGCTCACGTAGATTGTCCCGGTCACGCTGACTTTGTCAAAAACATGATTACCGGAGCGGCTCAAATGGATGGAGCGATTCTTGTAGTTGACGCCACCACCGGTCCCATGCCACAGACTCGCGAGCACATCCTTCTTGCCCGTCAGGTGGATGTTCCGAACTTGGTGGTTTTTCTTAATAAATGTGACCTTATGTCTGGTGACGACGAAGAGTTGTTGGAGTTGGTGGACATGGAAATCCGAGACCTTCTCAGCAAATATGAATTTGATGGTGATAATGCCAAAATCATTCGTGGGTCCGCAACCAAGGCTTTGGAAGATGATGAGAGCGATCTTGGCCTCGGTGCCATCCAAAACTTAATGGACGCCATTGATGCTGAAATTGCCGAACCAGTCAGAGACGTAGACAAGCCTTTGCTCATGGCAGTCGAGGATGTATTTACGATCACAGGTCGTGGTACTGTGGCTACCGGTCGAATTGAAAGAGGAATGGTAAAGGTAGGTGATGAAATTGAAATCGTTGGTTTGGGCGAATCGCGAACTACTACCTGCACGGGTGTTGAAATGTTTCGTAAGGAACTTGGAGAAGGCCAAGCAGGGGACAATGTCGGCATACTTCTACGAGGAGTCGAAAAATCAGATATTCAGCGAGGACATGTAATCGCTGCACCAGGCAGTATCAAACCCCATACAAAAGCCAAGGCTCAGATTTACGTTTTGAATAAGGAAGAGGGCGGCCGTCATACACCATTCTTCAAGGGATACCGCCCGCAATTCTTCTTTGGAACTGCTGATGTTACTGGTATCGTTGAACTTCCGGAAGGAGTAGAAATGGTTATGCCAGGCGATAACCTTGCCGTTCAAATTGAACTTCAGAAATCCATAGCTATGGAATCAGGCCAACGCTTTGCCATACGTGAAGGCGGAAAGACGATAGGTGCCGGAAATATTTCTGAAATTCTTTAAGAGATCCAGCGTATTACAAATCAATTGTTTCGTTGGGAGAATAGCTCAACTGGTAGAGCACCGGTCTCCAAAACCGTAGGCTGGGGGTTCGAGTCCCTCTTCTCCCGCCACTATCATCATACAATTTAGTGAATCCATTTACAAAAGTCAGAACTTTTTACAAAGAAACTGTCTCGGAATTAGGCAAAGCGAGCTGGCCTTCTTTGGAAGAGCTTCGCGGCTCAACGGTGGTAGTCATTATTGGTGTTGCCATCCTCGGGCTCTTTATTTCCGTCTCTGACTTTTCTCTATCCAACTGGGTGGAGTACGTGACTCAACTATTAAGAAAATCTTAGAAACACCCCCCACCCCTATTTATGAACGCATCCACCTCCACTGAGCTGAAATGGTATGCATTGCAGTGTCTATCCAATCATGAAGACAAAGTAAAAAGGTACTTGAGCAAATACAAAGAGGAAGATGAGGGGTTTGCAGATTGTTTGCGTGAAGTTTTGGTTCCAATCGAAACGGTATCAGAAGTAAAAAACGGAAAGAAACGTCAAAGAGATCGAAAATTCTACCCCGGATACGTATTTGTGGAAATGAAGCTTTTTGATGGTTCCGGAAACTTGCTGAAAAAGCCCTGGTACAAAATCAAGGAGACGGACGGAGTCATCAATTTTATTGGACGCGAAAACCCAACCCCCCTGGGGGAAGATGAGATAGGCAGAATTCTGCGTCAGGTAAACGAAGCCGAAGGCAAGGAGGTCCCCAAGGTAAAGTTTGCAATTGGAGAGGTGGTTAAAATTCTCGATGGGCCGTTTCTTAATCTGACGGGAGAGATTGATGAAATTGATGCAGAAAAGGGTACGCTAAAGGTTTCCGTTTCTATTTTCGGTAGATTTACCCCAGTCGAGCTTGAATTCTGGCAAGTCGAAAAAGCGGACGAAGAATAAGTCAAATAATAAGCAAAATGTCAAAGAAAGCAGTAGGCCAAATAAAACTTCAACTCCCTGCCGGCGCAGCCAATCCAGCGCCACCCGTGGGTCCAGCTTTAGGTGCCCAAGGCGTTAACATTATGGGATTTTGTAAGGAGTTTAATGCCAAAACGAAGGACCAGTCAGGCTTGATTTTACCGGTGGTAATCACAGTTTACGCTGACCGATCTTTCAGTTTCATTCTCAAGTCTCCGCCCGCGTCCATTCTACTCAAGAAAGCAGCTGGCCTTGCCAAGGGTTCCGGTGTTCCCAATCGTGATAAGGTTGGAAGAGTTACTAGGGATCAGGTTATTGAAATAGTCAAAACCAAGCAAAACGACCTTAACGCATCAAGCGAAGAGGCTGCATGCAGAATAATTGAGGGGACCGCTCGAAGTATGGGCATCGAAGTTCTAAACTAATCTTTAAACAGCCTCCAATGATAGCAAGAAGTAAAAGATATAAAAACTCCCTTGGCGACGGACTGAACGAAAGTGGCCAAGAATTGGGGTCCGCCGTCAGTGCGCTTTCGGGGTTCAATAAAACAAAATTTGACGAAACCGTTGAAGTCTCCTTCTCTTTGGGAGTAGACCCCAAGCAAACTTCACAAGCAGTGAGAGGAACCGTTAACCTCCCTCACGGTAGTGGGAAGGAAGTCAAGGTTCTCGTTTTCACAGAAAATGTAGAGGATGCGAAATCATTGGGAGCTGACTACGCAGGCTTGGAGGATTTGATCTCCAAGATTAAAGATGGCTGGCTTGAATTTGACGTAGCCCTTTCTACGACAAGTGCAATGAAGGAAGTCCGAAGCATTGCCAGGGTTCTTGGCCCAAGGGGATTAATGCCTACACCAAAATCCGGTACTGTAACCGATAATTTGGAGGAGGCGATCAATCAAGTTAAGGCTGGAAGAGTTGAATTTAAAATGGACAAGACAGGTTCTTTGGCAGTTGTCATCGGAAAGAGATCGTTTACCAATGAACAGTTAGAGGAAAACGCGCGAGCTGCCCTTGATGCCGTTGCAAACTCCAGACCCGAAGGTTACAGAGGAAGGTTTATCAAAAGCATGCACATAAGCAGCACGATGAGCCCTAGCGTTCGGCTTGATTCATCCCAATACCAATAATCTCTACCATGAGACCCGAAAAAGCATACTTAATCGAAGAGACCAGTAATCATTTGGCGAAATCCGACTATTTTTTTGTTACTGATTACCAAGGTATCAATGCTGAAGAAACCACTGAGCTTAGGAAAAGTCTTGCCGAGAAAGGAGCAGAATTCCATGTCGTCAAGAATTCTTCATTAAAGCTCGCTACAAAAGACAAGGATATCTCCGAAATATCCGATCACCTAAGTGGTCATACTGCTATTGTGGTTGGTGGTGATGATGCATCCGGTGTGGCCAAGGCATTGGGAAATTACTTTAAGAAAACCGATAAGGTTACCGTAAAGGCGGGTGCATTAGGGGATCGAGTGCTGAGTGCGAACGAGGTCAAGCAATTGGCCAAATTGCCTGGGCTAGAGAGCCTGAGAGCTCAACTTCTTTCTCTAATCAGTTCCCCTTCCACTCAATTGGTCACTTTGCTGAGTGCGCCCTCGCGAGGATTTGTAACCGTCCTTAAGGCAAAGTCCGAAAAAAACTGAAAATAATTTTATTCGAGTTACCTAATACTCGTATCATCACCAAACAATAACCACCAACCTAGAAGAAATTAGGGGATGACCCTTAAACACCAATAGGTACTAATCATATTCAGGCAAGGAGGTACAAATAACATGTCAGATATATCCAAAGACCAAGTCGTAGAATGGCTTAGCGGCCAATCAGTAATTGAGATTGCCGATCTCGTAAAAGAACTTGAAGAGAAGTGGGGAGTCAGTGCAGCCGCACCGGCTGCCGTAGCTGTCGCTGCCCCAGCTGGGGAAGGAGATGCCGAAGGAGGAGCCACAGAGGAAAAAACCGAATTTGACGTTATTCTCACCGAATTCGGTGGCAATAAAATTGCGGTCATCAAGGAAGTCCGAGGAATCACGGGTCTTGGCCTCAAGGAAGCCAAGGAACTGGTTGAGGGGGCTCCAAAAGCAGTCAAAGAAGGCGTCTCCAAGGATGAGGCGACGGAAATTTCCAAGAAGTTGGAAGCTGCAGGAGCAAAGGCTGAAGTTAAGTAATGCTCTTTCTTTCCAAACTCTAATTTTACTGAAGCCGTATGGTTGAATTTCAACCTGCGGCTTCAGCCGTTTATGTTCCACTTATAATCCAAATCACATAGTCCATCATGGAAACCACCAAAAGACAAAACTTCGGTAAGCTCAAGGAGGTTATAGACCCACCAAATTTGATTCAGAATCAAGTTGATTCCTTTCATGATTTTCTTCAGCGAGACGTACCGTCGACACATCGCAAACAAGCTGGTCTTGAGGCTGTTTTCCGTGAAGTTTTTCCAATCCTCAGCTATGATGAAAAATCCCGGTTGGAGTACGTAAGCTATTCCGTCGGAGAATCTAAATTATCGGAGATGGATTGCATTGACCAGAACTGTACCTATGCAGCGCCATTGCAAGTTAAGTTGAGATTGCGATTGGAGTTGGAGGGACAAAGCAAGCCATTCTACAGCGAAGAAGAAATTTTTATGGGAGAACTTCCAATCGTTACCGAAAGGGGTTCGTTTATCATTAACGGAGCTGAACGGGTTGTAGTTAGCCAATTGCATCGTTCGCCAGGCGTTAGCTTCGAGGAATCGATGCATACCAGTGGAAAGACCCTTCACGGTTTTCGCATTATTCCGGATCGCGGCACATGGATTGAAGCTCAATTTGACCAGCATGATCTTCTTTACGTTTACTTGGACCGCCGTCGTCGCCGTAGAAAATTTCTTATAACCACTTTCCTTAGGGCACTTCTAGATTGGGATCCAGAGAAAGACAAGGATTCGGATCAGAAAATCATTGAGTTGTTTTACGATATTGAAAATTTGCAAATCGAAGATCTTTTCAAAAAAGATAACGTTTCAAACTACGTTTTGGTTGAACCTATGTTTGATCGAACGAAAGGAGCGGTTCTTGCAAAGGCATTCGAGCCCTTGACAAAGACATATTTGCGAGCCTTTGAAAAGGCTGGCGAAACTCAATTGAGGGCGATAGACACATCCGTTGATGATGGTGCCATCATTCGTTGTCTTAAAAAGGATACCACCAAAAACAAGGAAGAGGCCCTCAAGGAAATTTACAAAAAGCTTCGTCCTGGCGAACCACCCGATAGAGCCAATGCGGAGGCATTAATTAAGAGGCTGTTTTTAGATACCAAAAGGTATGACTTGGCGAAAGTTGGTCGGCATATGCTTAATCTGAAGCTTGGTCTGGAGACTCCGCTCGATATACGGGTAACAACGGTTGAGGACCTCGTTGCGGCAACGAGAAAATTGACCGACCTCAAACGAGGTAAGAGTAATGAGGAAAAGGCGAGAGAAGATGCGGGTTCGATTTTTGATATGGGAATCGATGACATCGACCATTTGGGTAACCGTAGAGTAAGGACCGTTGGTGAGTTGTTGGCGAACGTTTGTCGGAGCGGTCTTTCTCGGACTGAGAGAGTTGTTCGTGAAAGAATGACGCTTTACGACCAGGGAGTCGAATCTCTGACCCCCGGCAAATTAATCAACCCCAAAGCTCTTACCACGGTGGTTCGCGACTTTTTTGCCCGAAGTCAACTTAGCCAATTCAAAGACCAGATTAATCCACTGGCTGAGATGACTCACAAGAGACGGCTTTCCGCATTGGGCCCCGGAGGTCTCAATCGGGAGAGAGCAGGTTTTGAAGTCCGCGACGTTCATCCTACGCATTACGGAAGAATTTGCCCGATCGAGACGCCTGAGGGACCGAATATCGGCCTCATAAATACGCTATCGACCTATGCCAAAATAGATGAGTTTGGATTCCTTCAATCCCCATACCATCCGGTAGAAAAAGGTATTGTTGATAAAAACCCCAAAAACGTAAAATATCTTAACGCATTTGAAGAAGAGCGATTTCTCATTGCTCAGGCAAATTCCGAGATAGACGAGAAAACGGGGAAGCTAAACGGTAGAGTCACTTGTCGTTACCGTGACCAAGTAAGTGAATATGATCCTAAGGAAGTCGAATATATGGACGTATCTCCGAAACAGGTTGTTTCGGTGGCCGCAGGCTTGATTCCTTTTTTGGAACACGATGATGCCAATCGGGCTCTCATGGGCGCGAATATGCAGAGGCAGGCGGTTCCTTTGTTGCAAGCGGAATCCCCTCTCGTGGGAACAGGCATCGAAAAGAAGGTTGCCGAAGACTCCAAAACCGTAACTGTTTCGGATTCCGAAGGAGTCGTCGCACTTGCAGACGGAAAGAGAATCGTAGTTTCCGATGACGGTACGCTACCCCCTCGTTTCGTAAAGGAACCTCGCAGTGATCATAAGCGCGGCATCTACTGCTATGAACTTAGAAAATTTCTTCGTTCGAATGCAGGTACTTGTTTCAATCAAAAACCTATCGTTCGAAAAGGAGATAAGGTCAAGGTCGGTCAACCACTGGCGGATGGCGCTTGCACCGATGATGGCGAATTGGCTCTCGGAAGAAATATTCTCGTGGCGTTTATGCCTTGGAAGGGTTATAACTTCGAAGACGCAATTCTGATCTCTGAGAAAATGATCAAGGATGACGTTTACACATCCATCCACATTGAGGAATTTGAGGTAACTGCTCGTGACACCAAACTTGGACCTGAGGAAATAACACGCGATATACCGAATGCAGGGGAGGAAGCTCTTAGAAACCTTGACCATCTGGGTGTCGTTCGCATTGGTGCGGAAGTTAAGCCCGGAGATATTCTTGTCGGAAAAATTACGCCAAAGAGCGAGACGGATTTAGCTCCCGAAGAAAAGCTTTTGCGCGCAATATTTGGCGAGAAAGCCGCGGACGTTAAGGATAGTTCGCTCAAGGTGCCATCAGGTACGCAAGGAATAGTAATGGACATCAAGGTTTCCAGTCGAACGGATGCCGAACAGGAAAAGCTGTCCCCGTCCGATTTCCGGCGCCAAATGAAGCAAATCAAGGAAGATTTCAGGACCCAGACGGAAGACTTGCGCGCACAACTGACCGAATCCTTGTCCAACATTCTATTGGGTGAAAAAATACCGCTCAACGTAACCAACTCCGAAACCGGAGACATTATCATTCCTTCGAATCGTAAAATAACAAAAACCTTACTCAGAAGGTTAGCGTCCGTTCACCGATTCATTGAGATCCCCCCCTCTCCTGTTCGTATCAAGGTTTTTGAAATCATTGAAAGCTATGAGTCAAAATTCAACGATTTGGAGGATGACAGAGACCGTAAGATAGAAGCGATCGAGCAAGGTGATCCTATCGATCAGGGCGCAATCAAAAACGTCCGTGTGTTTGTCGCCAAGAAACAGAAAATGCGTGTGGGCGATAAGATGGCAGGACGACATGGCAACAAGGGAGTGGTAGCGAAGATCGTTGCTGAAGAGGATATGCCTTTCCTGCCGGATGGAACCCCCATCGAAATATGCCTCAACCCGCTTGGCGTTCCCAGCCGAATGAACGTTGGTCAGGTACTCGAAACCCATCTTGGATGGGCTTGCAATAAGCTTGGGCTTAAGGTCGCCACTCCGATATTTGATGGCATCTCCGAAGCCCGCATTCAAGAATACCTAAAGGAGGCAAACCTTCCGGATACTGGCAAAACCGTTCTGTATGACGGATGTACGGGAGAGCCCTTCTATCAAAGAATTGTAGTAGGCTACATGTATATGCTTAAACTAAATCACTTGGTTTCCAGCAAGATACACGCACGAGCCGTTGGACCGTATAGCCTGATCACTCAGCAACCACTTGGCGGAAAGGCCCAATACGGAGGGCAGCGTTTTGGAGAAATGGAAGTTTGGGCCCTGGAAGCGTATGGCGCGGCTTACACTTTGCAGGAAATCCTAACCGTAAAGTCCGATGACGTCTCGGGAAGAACGAAAATTTACGAATCTTTGGTAAAGGGGGACAACTCCCTGCAAGCAGGAACGCCCCAATCTTTCAATGTATTGATGAAAGAAATGCAAAGCCTGTGTTTGGACATTCGAGTTCGCGGTGAAGATGCCTTGTAAGGTCATCATCTAATCTCCCAAAAAATTAAAAATTAGGAAAATTATGAGCGTTGAAGCAGTCAATGAGGCATTAGGAGTAGAAGTCGGACCCATGGATCACGTATCCATCACCGTAGCGTCCCCGGACGTCATACGTTCTTGGTCAAAAGGTGAAGTAAAGAATCCGGAAACGATAAATTACCGAACTTTTAAACCAGAGCCAGGCGGCTTATTCTGCCAGAAGATCTTTGGCCCTGTCCGAGATTACGAATGCGCATGCGGAAAGTACAAACGCATTAAGTACAAAGGGGTGGTTTGCGACCGCTGTGGAGTGGAAGTGACGGTATCGCGAGTGCGGAGGGATAGAATGGGTCACATTGAGCTTGCGGTTCCCGTTTCTCATATTTGGTTTTTGAAAAGCATGCCTAGCCGTTTGGGATTGTTGCTAAACATGACTGCAAAGAGCTTGGAAAGAGTGCTTTATTATGAGCAGTATATGGTAACTGATCCTGGAAACACACCTTTGGAAGAAAAGCAGTTGCTGTCCGACAAGGAATACAGGGAAGCACAGGATGAGTTTGGGGATGACTTCGAAGCGAAAATGGGAGCGGAGGCTGTTCGGGATGTTTTAGGTCGTTTGAATCTGGAAGACGAACTGGAGGAATTGTATGACCAAATGCATGAAACCAACTCGAAGCAAATAAAGAAAAAACTGGCAAGCAGACTTAAGGTTACGCAGGGATTTCTTAATTCCGAGGCTTCTCCTGAATGGATGATTTTAGATTCTATCCCAGTAATCCCACCCGATTTGAGGCCACTTGTTCCTCTCGAAGGAGGCAGGTTTGCAACGAGCGATCTGAACGACCTTTACAGGCGGGTGATCAATCGCAATAACCGACTCAAGAACCTGCTTCAACTCAAGACTCCGGACGTTATCATTCACAATGAAAAACGTATGCTTCAAGAGGCCGTTGACGCTCTTTTCGACAACGGCAGGCATGGAAGAGCGATTACCGGGTCCGGAAATCGTGCCCTTAAGTCATTGAGTGACATGCTGAAGGGTAAACAAGGACGCTTTAGGCAAAACCTATTGGGCAAGCGGGTGGATTATTCCGGTCGTTCGGTCATCGTAATCGGTCCGGAACTGAAACTGCATCAGTGTGGAATACCGAAGAAAATGGCACTGATCCTTTTCGAACCTTTCATCATTCGTAGACTTAAGGAATTGGGCTTCGTTCACACGGTGAGGGGGGCTCGAAAAATGATTGAAAGTCGCTCTCCCGAAGTATGGGACATTCTCGAGGAAGTGACCAAAGGTCATCCTGTGCTTTTGAACCGAGCACCCACTCTACACCGTTTGTCGATTCAAGCTTTTGAGCCTGTGCTCATAGAAGGAAATGCGATTCGGGTTCATCCGCTTGTATGCACACCCTACAATGCAGATTTTGATGGCGACCAAATGGCGGTTCACGTGCCTCTTTCGGTTGAGGCTATCATGGAGGCCAAGCTTCTTATGATGGCCACCCACAACATCTTCTCGCCTTCTAGCGGAAAACCAATTCTAACACCATCCCAAGACATCGTCTTAGGATCGTATTTTCTTACGATGGAACCGAAGAGCGGTGCTCCGAGTGACGATAAGAAACTGCCTTTGATCGGCTCTTTGGAAGAAGCCCTGAGCGCCTTGCAGGAAGAAGTGCTCACTCTTCACGATTGGATCGATTTGAAGAATCCCGACAATGGGAAGGAAACCCAGTTCGGAGTTTCAAAGCGAAACGTCATCCGAACGACGGTCGGCCGGGTTCTTTTCAATACCATCTGGCCCGAAGAATTGGGATTTTTTAATGCCCCTGCCTTGAAAGGCGATTTGGGCGATCTTATTCTCTCGACCTTCAGAACCCAAGGAAAGGATGAGACGATCGAGGCGCTTGATAGGCTTAAGGAAATGGGTTTTGATATGGCAACGAAGGCTGGAATTTCCATTGGAATTTTTGACATGATCATTCCGCCCGAGAAGAAGAAGAGAATAGCTGTCGCTCGTAAGGAAATAGATAAGATCGAAGATCAGTTTCGCAAGGGAATCATTACAAGAGGCGAAAGGCACAATAAGATCATCGACGTATGGACAACCGCAACCGATGATATTGCCAAAGAAGTTTTTAAGTCTTTGGACGACAACCTAGGTAAGGATACGATAAATCCCGTCTACCTGATGATGGATTCGGGGGCGCGTGGAAATCGTCAGCAAGTGAGACAGTTGTGTGGGATGCGAGGCCTGATGGCAAAACCATCCGGTGAAATCATCGAACAACCTATTCTTGCTTCTTTTCGTGAAGGCTTGTCCGTTCTGGAGTACTTCATGTCCACCCATGGCGCTCGAAAGGGTTTGGCTGACACTGCATTAAAAACCGCTGATGCTGGATACCTGACCCGTAAGCTTTGCGACGTTGCCATGGATTGCATCATTGTTTGTGATGATGACGGCAGGAGAGACGGAGTGGTAAAGAAGGCGATTATGGAAGGTGACAATGAGGTTGTGCCTCTTAGGGACAGAATCATTGGAAGATACTCGACTGATGATGTCTACGATCCTTCCAATCCTACGGAAATGGTAATTTCTTCGGGCTCTCTCATAACCGAAGAAATAGCCTCTCAAATCGATGCCTTGGGTATTACAAGAATCCGCGTAATGTCTCCTCTTTCGAGTCGTATCAAAAATGGACTTACGGCATTGGAATACGGCATCGATCCCTCTACCAACAACTTGGTCAAACAGGGCTCTTCTGTTGGAATCATCGCTGCCCAATCGATTGGAGAGCCTGGTACTCAATTGACGATGCGTACTTTCCACATCGGTGGAATCGCAAGCGCCGGACGTGAGGATCCTGTAATCAATGTCCGAAAAGCGGGTAAATTAAAATTCGTCGGATTGCGCTTGGTAACCTTAGCCAATGGTCAGCAAGTGACGTTGAACAAGACGGGATCCATCCAAGTTCTCGATAACGATGATAGGATCGTGGATGATTATCCAATCCCCGCAGGAGCCCTTTTGCACTTCAAGGACGAAGAGGAAGTCGAAGAGGAAGCCTTGTTGGCGCAATGGGATCCCTACAATATCCCCATACTTTCTGAGAAAAAGGGTGTGATTGCATTTGACGACATGCTTCCTGGGGTCACTACGAAGGTGGAACGGGACGCTTCCGGCGGACGCTCCATGGTCGTGATTGAGCACAAGGAGGATCTGAATCCACAAATCATCGTACAGGATAGCAGTGGCAATCCTCTTGCGACCTACTCAGTCCCTACGGGGGCACAGGTTGCCGTTGATGAGGGAACTCGAATTGACGCGGGTTCGATTATTGCCAAAACCCCTCGACAGGCATCCAAGACCCAGGACATCACCGGTGGACTACCTAGAGTTGCTGAGCTTTTTGAGGCTCGCCGACCCAAGGAAGGCAACGTCGGGCAGATGGCAAAAATAGACGGGATTGTCTCTGAAGCCGGTACGCTTCGTTCGAAGAAGCGACTTCTCGTTACGAATGAGGAATCGGGACAGGTCGAAGAGCACTTGATTCCTCATGGAAAACATGTCCTCGTCCAACCGGGTGACTTTGCCCAAAAAGGTCAACTGATCACAGAAGGAGCGAAAGATCCGCATGAAATTTTAGAGATTCTCGGACCATCGGCAGTGCAAGAATATCTGATTGAGGAGATTCAAAAAGTCTACCGACTGCAGGGAGTTACGATCAATGACAAACACTTGGAAGTCATCATCTCCCGAATGCTTTTCAAAGTGAGAATAACCGATCCCGGTGATACGGATTTCTTCTGGGGTGATCAAGTGGACCGATTTGCGTTCATGGATTCGAATGAGGAGATTTCGGAAAAGGGTGGTAAACCTGCGGAAGGTGAGCCAATTCTTTTGGGAATTACCAAAGCTTCCTTGGAAACGGACAGTTTCATCTCCGCCGCTTCCTTTCAGGAAACCACTCGAGTTCTCACGAATGCAGCTACACTTGGTAAAGTTGATGAACTTAAAGGTTTTAAGGAAAATGTCATAATGGGTCACTTGATTCCCGCGGGAACGGGATTACCGAAATGGCGTAAGCTCAAGATTGACACACTGGGAACCGGAAATACGGAGTCATTAACCGCATAATTGCTTCAAAAATATGCTTGAGCATAACTGAAAATACGTTACAACAGACCGCTTTACCTCATTTTTCTACTCTATGCCCACTATCAACCAACTCGTTCGAAAAGGACGTCGTTTGCAAAAGTCCAAGACGAAGTCACCTGCCCTGAAGGCATGTCCGTTTCGTCGTGGAGTTTGCGTTCAGGTAACGACTCGAACCCCCAAGAAACCCAATTCTGCGATCAGAAAGGTTGCCAAAGTGCGCCTCACCACTGGACATGAGGTAATCGCATATATCCCGGACGAAGGTCATAACTTGCAGGAGCACAGCATTGTCCTTCTTCGCGGAGGGCGCGTCAAGGATCTCAATGGTGTTCGCTACCACATTGTTCGAGGCACATTGGATTGCCAAGGCGTGGAGAAACGCAGGAGAAGTCGGTCGAAATACGGAGTAAAGAAACCAAAGAAGTAAAATGTCACGAAGAAGACAAGCGACGAAACGTCCGATTTCTCCGGACCCATTGCATGGAAGCCCACTGATTAGTATGCTGGTCAATGCGGTCATGAAAAGTGGCAAAAAATCTTTGGCTCAAAGAATTGTTTACGGAGCTATCGAAAGAATGGCCGAAAAAGTCGGCAAGGGTAACCCAATAGAGTTGGTTCTTGGTGCACTGGAAAACATTCGCCCGAAAATTGAAGTTAAAAGCCGAAGAGTTGGTGGAGCCACTTACCAAGTACCAATCGAAGTGCCATTCGAGCGTCAGCAGAGCCTTGCCTTTCGTTGGGTTGTAAACGCCGCCGCCGCACGCAAGGGTTCGCCCATGGCTGAATCATTGGCAAATGAGCTGATAGACGCTTACAACAACACGGGTTCCGTTGTAAAAAAGCGTGAGGAGACGCACAAGATGGCCCAAGCGAATCGTGCTTTTGCCCACTTGCGTTGGTAATGGGATCTTTAGTTCATGAGCGATAACGATAAATTTTCATCAGCGAACGCCAGCGATCGACCCAATGTTTTAGAGCATACCCGTAACATTGGCATTGCCGCACATATTGATGCTGGGAAAACGACATGCACCGAACGTGTTTTGTTTTATTCTGGTGTAGTTCACAAAATTGGTGAAGTTCATGAAGGAAATGCGACTACCGACTGGATGGAACAGGAGCGTGAGCGTGGGATAACCATAACCTCCGCTGCAATTTCTTGCGGATGGACAACTTCTGAAGGACCCAACGCAGGTGTTCCCCATCGCATCAACATTATCGATACGCCCGGTCACGTAGACTTTACCGCTGAAGTTGAGCGATCACTCAGGGTTCTCGATGGAGCGGTTGGCGTGTTCACTTCAGTCGAGGGAGTGCAACCTCAATCTGAGACTGTCTGGAGGCAAATGGACAAATACAACGTACCAAGNTTGGCCTTCATCAATAAGATGGATCGAATGGGTTCTGACTTTTTGGCAGCCGTTGGAACAATGAAGGAAAAATTGGGGGCAAATGCACATCCACTTTTTCTGGCTATTGGCGCTGAAGATAATTTCAGAGGTTTGGTCGATTTGGTCAAAATGGTCGCCTACCTTTATGACGAATCGGATGAATCCGGAGTCCGGTTCACCACGGAAGATATTCCTTCCGAAATGCAGGACCAAGCTCAAGAGTATCGAGAGTCTCTTATCGAAGCAGTTTCCGATTTTGATGATGATATTGCCAATAAATACTTGGAAGGTGAAGACATCACAGATGATGAATTGAAGTTGGGAATTCGAAAAGCGACATTATCCCTTAATTTTGTGGGAGTCATCCCTGGAAGTGCATTCAAAAACAAGGGTGTACAGATGCTCATGGATGCGGTGGTTGACTACCTTCCAAACCCCTTGGATCTACCTCCAATGAAAGGTGAGGACTCAGATGAACAGGAAGTTGAGGTCGCCCCTGATGATTCGGCAAAAGTTGCAGGGCTAGCCTTCAAGCTCATGACCGATCCCTATGTTGGAAAATTGGTTTTTTACAGAGTCTATCAGGGTACGCTTAAAAAGGGTTCGAGTTTATACAACCCTCGCACTCGCAAAACAGAACGAGTTTCAAGGCTAATGATCATGAAAGCCGACGCCAGAGAGGATATTGAGACCGCGTATTCGGGAGATATTTGCGCTTTGATTGGCGTCAAGGACGTGGCTACTGGGGATACGCTTGCGGATAAGGATTTGGATTTGAGATTGGAACCACCGAGTTTCCCAGAACCTGTGATTTCTATGTCCATCGAGCCAGCGACAAAGGCTGATCAAGAGAAAATGTCAGTCGGGTTGCAAAGGTTGGCCGAAGAAGATCCAACTTTCGGTCTTTCCACAAACGAGGAAACCGGTCAAACGATCATCGCGGGAATGGGAGAGTTGCATCTGGAAATTATTAGAGACCGCCTGTTTCGTGAATTCAAGGTGGAGGCGAACGCTGGAAAGCCACAGATTGCATACAGAGAAACCATGCTAAGTTCTTCCGATGGGGAAGGTAAATTCATTCGTCAATCCGGAGGACGCGGTCAATATGGCCATGCTGTCATCAAGCTCGAACCGCTCGAGAAAGGCAAGGGAGTCGAATTGGAAAATAAGATTGTTGGCGGAGCCATCCCCAAGGAATTCATCAAACCAACCTTTGATGGCATAAAGGAAGCTTCTCTGGGAGGAGTCGTTGCAGGTTATCCGGTAATTGATTTTAAGATTACCTTGGTCGACGGTTCCTTTCATGATGTGGATTCTTCGGAAATGGCATTTAAGATGGCAGGAATTTTTGCATTCAAGGATGCTATGCAAAAGGCGAATCCGATCCTTTTGGAACCGATCATGAAGGTGGAAGTGTCCACCCCGGACGAGTACCAAGGAGAATTGATGGGTGACCTGAATAGGAGAAGAGGACAAATACAAGGTATGGAAACTCGAGGCACCGTTTGCGTCATCGAGGCATTTGTTCCATTGGAAAATATGTTCGGCTACTCCACCGACATGCGATCTTTATCATCCGGTCGCGCCGATTATTCGATGACTCCTTCCCATTTTGAGCAAGTTCCACAAAATCTTGTTCAAGGGATTGTTGAAACATCAAGCCGCGAACCCGCCAGAACCTAATCGAAATAATGAATGGACAAAGGATACGCATAAAGCTCAGGGGCTTTGATTACCGAGTCATCGATCAATCCGCTTCAGACATTGTCGATACTGCGAAAAGAACTGGTGCAAGAGTAGCGGGGCCAATTCCAATGCCCACTCGAATCGAACGTTACACGGTAAACAGATCGCCTCACGTTGACAAAAAGTCCATGGACCAGTTCGAATTAAGAACGCACAAGCGACTGATAGATATCATCGAACCAACCGTTCAAACCGTTGACGAACTGAAGAAACTTAACCTACCCGCAGGAGTCGAAATTAACATTAACGTTTAAGACTTAGAATTTTTACTCAACTCAAAAACCAAAACCTTTAAAGCAGGTTATAAAGGGAAGCTTTTCCACCTGCCGCTTAAAGTATGAATATTGAACTTTTAGGAAAGAAACTTGGCATGAGCCAAGTGTATGATGACGAAAATAATCTCGTCCCTGTTACGATCATTGAAGCGGGCCCTTGTCCCGTCTTACAGGTTAAGACACTAGAAAAGGATGGTTATTCTGCCATCCAGATAGGTTTTAATCCGAAGGGAAAATCTCCCAATAAGTCAAATCGTTGCTCAAGAGGCCACGCCAAGAAAGCTGGCGTCGAACCTCAACAGATTGCACAAGAGATTCGTTGCAACAACGAACATGAGTACGAACAAGGAAATGTCATTACGGTTGAAAACTTCAAAGACATCAAGCTCGTAGACGTCATATCCAAAACCAAAGGTAAAGGCTTTCAGGGCGTGGTAAAGCGATGGAATTTTGCCGGAGGACCAGCCTCTCATGGATCCATGTTTCACCGCAGGGGTGGTTCCTACGGTTTGTGTCAATGGCCAGGAAGGGTTTTCAAAAACAAAAAGATGCCCGGTCATATGGGAGANGTAAGCCGAACAACCCAAAATCTTAAAGTGGTAAAAATTCTACCTGAAAAAAACCTTGTGTTGGTCAAAGGTAGTGTTCCCGGACACAAAGGCTCCTTAATTACGCTGAGAGTCGCCAAAAAGTCCTAACCCTCNAGCCAAGCAACTCNCTNCATGAAATTTAAATTGTNCAAACCAGACGGATCTTCNTCTTCNGAGAAGGANATAAGTGGTTTTCCTGTNTTGGATGACGGTAAAGGGGTGGATGCCTTGAGGCAAGTTATCATCGCTGTTCACGCGAACCAACGCCAAGGCAATGCATCAACCAAACTGCGATCGGAAGTAGCTGGGTCAGGAAAGAAAATTCACAGGCAAAAAGGCCTGGGCGTNGGTCGGGTTGGTGACAAACGTGCAATTCAACGACGCGGTGGAGGCGTTATTTTTGGTCCTCGTCCTCGATCCTACAACCAAAAGGTTAATCGCAAAGTCAAGCATTTGGCGTTAGAGCGAGCACTCTGTGACCAAGCCGCATCCGAAAACATTTCGCTCATTGAAGCATGGGAAGTTAAGGAACCAAAAACTAAGCTTTTCAATCAATTGCTAAACACAATAGCCCCCAAAACAAAAAGGGTGTTGGTGGTGGACGATGATTTTGCCGAATCCGTTGGGCGAGCCGCTCAGAATTTGCCTAATGCCCGCCTTGGAAGAGCAAAAGACATTGGAGCATTGGACATCGTACAGGCGGATAAAATTATAATTAGTCTCAAGGGGATTGAAACCATTTTGGCCAAGTTCGCAAAGTAGCAGACTATACTCATGAAGGAATCAGTTAAAATTTTAAAAGAAGCTCTTTTGACCGAAAAAGCGACTATGCTTTCGGCAAATCTGAACCAATACGTTTTCTCCGTCAGCATCGATTCGGACAAACGCAACGTTAAGGATGCCGTGGAATCAACTTTTGGGGTCAAAGTGTTGAAGGTGAACACACTGCTTGCCAAACCGAAGTCCAAACGGGATCGGACCAGGAGAAATAAGTTGGGCTTCACCAGTCATACCAAAAAAGCCATCGTAACCCTGAAGGCAGGGGAAAGCATTGATTTGGCTTAGGAGGAATACAAAATGCCAGTACTTCAACAAAAACCTGTCACTCCTTCCGGAAGATTCTATCTTAAGAATAAAGTGGACCTTTCTGACAAAAGGCCCGAAAAGTCGCTGACCAAAGGACATCATCGCAAGAAAGGTAGAAATTCGTATGGTCGCATAACCTCTCGCAGACGTGGCGGCGGGCACAAAAGATTATACAGAAAAATTGATTTTCGCAGACCTCGTCTTGACGAAGAAGCCAAAGTAGTGGCATTGGAGTATGACCCTAATCGTACGGCTCATCTTGCTTTGTTGGAATTTACTGACGGAGAGAAAACCTACATTTTGGCGCCGGAATCAGTTGAGGTGGGTGATTCCCTTGTAAGTTCGAATGAAAAGATAGAATTCAAGCCCGGCAATGCGATGCCTTTGAATCAGTTACCCCTTGGAACGAAAGTACATTGCGTTGAGATGTTACCGGGGGCAGGTGCCAAAATCGCTCGCTCCGCAGGTTCCGAGGTTCGCTTGATCTCGATCGACGGTGGCCAAGCCTCACTGAAAATGCCAAGCGGAGAAATTCGCTTGGTAAAGGAAAACTGCCGTGCGACCATCGGATCCGTTGGCAACGGAAGTCATCAAAAATCAACGATTGGAAAGGCTGGAAGAAACCGCTGGAAGGGTCGTAGACCTCGGGTAAGAGGTGTTGCAATGAACCCCGTGGACCATCCAATGGGTGGAGGTGAGGGTAGAACTTCCGGAGGCGGACATCCCATGTCGCCTTGGGGACAGCTTTCAAAAGGCTATCCAACGAGAAAAAAATCCAAACCATCCAATTCGCAAATATTGGTTCGTCGGAATGGACGAAGAGTAAAATAAGGTACACCTATGACGCGCTCTATAAAAAAAGGGTTCTTTGTCGAACCAAGTTTAATGAAGAAGGTGATCCAGGCACAAGAGTCTGGAGATCGAAAACCGATCAAAACTTGGTCTCGCAAATCTACCATAACCCCTGACTTTGTGGGTTTGAACTTTACTGTTCACAATGGCAAAAGCTTTCTGCCGGTTTACGTAACCGAAAACATGGTGGGTCACAAACTTGGCGAGTTTTCAGCAACTCGATCTTTCAAATCACATAATCCTCATACCCAGAAATAACCGCTATGGAAATAAGATCGTATTCTAAGTACATGAGGATTTCTCCAAAAAAGGCCAGAGAGGTTGCTCGTATTTTGCCCGGTAAAAAAGCAAATGAAGGAGTTGCCCTTCTTAAGTACATTCCACGAAAAGCCGCTCGTATGCTTGATAAAACCTTGAAATCGGCAATGGCCAACGCGGAAAACAACTCCAATTTGAGTGCCGATGACCTAATTATTCGAGAAGCTATAGTAGAGGAAGGGCCTGCAATGAAACGGTTTAGACCGTGTGCGCGGGGCTCCGCTCATCCCTACAAGAAGAGAATGAGTCATCTTCGTATAACCTTAACGGACGAAGGATAAGATATGGGACAAAAAGTAAATCCAATAGGCTTTCGTCTGGGTGTTCGCAGAAATTGGAGCGCTCGTTGGTATGCCAACAAGAACGACTACTCAAAATTCATGGAGGAAGATAATATAATACGAGGTTTTTTGGAAAAGAAACTCCGTTTCGCATCTGTCCCACGTATTGTTATCGAGCGAGCCTCCACTCGCACTCGGGTCACCATTTGGACTGCTCGCCCGGGAATCGTCATCGGTCGAAAGGGGCAAGAACTTGACGCCCTTCGAGAATCTCTCAACCGTGTGGTTGGAAAAGACGTACGATTGGAGATCCAAGAGATAAAGAAACCCGATCTTGTTGCCTCCCTGGTTGCCGAAAACGTTGCCCTTCAACTTGAGAGGCGGATTGCTTTTAGAAGAGCCCTTAAGAAAGCTGTGCAAACGACTATGTCCATGGGTGCGGAAGGGATTCGGATTCAGTGTGCGGGTAGACTTGCGGGTGCTGATATTGCCAGAACCGAACAGCTCCGCGAGGGTCGCGTACCCCTCCATACCCTTAGAGAAAACATCGATTATGGATTGGTTGAGGCCAATACCGTGTACGGCATAATTGGGATCAAGTGCTGGATCTGCCTAAAGGATGAAGACAAAATTTTCTAAATTCTAAACACTTGCGCTATGCCTAAATTACTTCCATCCAGAACAAAATTTCGAAAAGTCCATAAAGGCCGTGTTCGAGGTAAGGCATCTCGAGGTAACACGGTTTCTTTCGGAGAGTTCGGAATTCAGTCCTTATCCCGTGGACGCATGACCTCCAATCAAATTGAAGCTGCCCGGGTTGCGATCAATCGTCACTTAAAGCGTAAGGGAAAAGTTTGGATCCGCGTATTTCCACACAAACCAGTTACCAAGAAGCCCGCCGAAACTCGTCAGGGAAAAGGAAAGGGCCCCGTTGACCATTGGGTTGCGGTCATTAAGCCAGGCCATGTCTTGTTTGAGATTGCCGGATGTTCGATATCTTTGGCCAGAGAAGCCTTGGGTCTTGCCGATTCCAAGCTTCCCTTTCGGTGCAGGTTGGTTACACGCCAGCAAACCTATTAATTTTTACGAGTATGAAAATGTCTGAAATTAAGGAATTGTCGACCCTTGAGCTTCAAAAAAAACTTCGCGAACTTGGTGATGAGCTTCTTCAACTTCAAATCCGCAAGCAAACCGGACAAGTCGAAAAACCACATTTGATCAAATCCATACGAAGAGATCGCGCGAGAATTCTTACAACTCTCGCCCAAGCCAATTCCTAAATGGTCCTTAACACTCTGAACCCGATGACTGAAGAAAAGCAAAGAAACAACCGTAAGGAACTGATAGGAGTCGTTCGTTCCAAGACTGGGGATAAGTCCATTAAGGTCGTTTACGAATACAAAATTCCCCATCCTCTTTACAAAAAGGAGATTCGAAGAAAGACGACCGTTCACGTGCATGATGAATCCAATGATTCGAAAGTTGGCGATAAGGTAAAGATCATGGCCACTCGCCCGCTTAGCAAGCTCAAGCGCTGGAGGGTTTTGGAAATTGTGGAAAAAGCACCCGTACTTTAAAAAATCATGATTCAGTTGCTTAGTAGATTAGAAGTAGCCGACAATACGGGCGCCAAAAAAGTCCGCATGATCAGGCGTATTGGCCAAAATAAGAAAACCGCGTCCGTTGGTGATATAATCGTGTGTCACGTTAAGGAAAGCTCGACCGAGGCGTCCGTAAAGAAAGGCTCTGTGGTTCGCGCGTTGGTTGTGAGGACCCGAGCACCTCTTCGCAGACGCGATGGAAGCTATTTACGTTTCGACGAAAACGCAGTTGTGATCGTTAATGATGACGGTACCCCCAAAGGTACGCGAATTTTTGGCCCTGTTGCCAGGGAGTTGCGTCAGAAATACATGAAAATCATTTCTCTTGCACCGGAGGTTTTATAGTATGGCTAATAAAATTAAAAAAGGCGATGAGGTGGTTGTAATTTCCGGCGATCACAAGGGCAGNAAAGGTAAAATCCTTCAGGTGATTCGAACGAAAAATCGCGTGATTGTAGAGGGAGTCAATTTGATTAAGAAGCACGAACGGAAAACCCAAGACAACCCTCAAGGCTCAATTGTAGAGAGAGAGGCTTCCATCCATTACTCCAATGTACGAAAAACGGAAGCGGTCAAGTAAACCAAGATTTTAGCAAACGCACCATGAATGTTCCCGAATTGAAGAAAATCTACCTAGAGCAAGCTGTGCCTGCTTTGATGAAATCCCAAGGTTACGATAATNTGCATCAGGTTCCTAAAGTCGAAAAGGTTGTTATAAACAGCTCTTTTGGGGCCGAAATGGATAAGAATGGCATTGANGAGTTACGCAAGGACATTGCCTCTCTTGCCGGTCAGGCGCCGGTTGTGGTAAAAGCGAAGGTAAGTGTTTCCAATTTCAAGCTCAGGCAAGGAATGCCTGTGGGAATTAAAGTNACCCTTCGCGGAAACGGAATGTGGGAGTTTCTCCTCCGTCTCATTGCCATCGCCTTACCAAACATCCGGGANTTCCGAGGTGTTCCCGNAAAACTGGACGGATGCGGAAATTACACTTTGGGCATAACCGACCATAGCATTTTTCCTGAAATAAAAGTCGAACGCCAAAGAGTGAACACGGGTATGGACATATCCATAGTTACAACGGCGGATAACGATCAGGAAGGTGTGGAACTATTCAAATTGTTGGGTATGCCTTTTCGCAGGCAATCATCCTCATCCGCTGNGCAGGCTGCGGCATAACTATCAAATTTAAAGAATCATGGCCAAGAAATCCGTTATTCATCGAAACAAAAAAAGAGAGCGAATGGTTGCAAAATTCGCATCCAAAAGAGAATCTCTCAAGAAAATCCTTTCGAATCCCGAAACCTCAGAGGAAGATTTTTACGCAGCGCAAGCCAAGCTTNCAAAACTACCTCGAAATTCATCTCCCGTTCGTTTGGTNAATCGTTGCACCCTTACCGGAAGACCTCGCGCGACCATTCGGAAATTCGGTTTGTCNCGAATAACCTTTCGAGAGCTTGCCCTGCAAGGAAAGGTACCTGGTGTAATCAAAGCCTCTTGGTAATAATTNAAAATCCATNTCACAATGTCCGTTCACGATTCCATAGGAGACTTCATCACCGTAATCCGAAATGCCGGAAGCGCAGGCAAAAGCACCTGCTCCTACCCACACTCCAATCTACGATCCGGAATAGCAAACATCCTCAAGGAGAGGGGTTTCGTCGAGGANTGCAAGGAGAGCGNAGCGGAGAGCGGAATGAAGAATATTGAAATTAACCTCAAATACGTAAATGGTCAGCATGCCATCCGTGGCATAAGTCGTATTAGTACGCCTGGCCGACGTTCCTATTGCGGTTATCGTGAAATCCCCAAGNTTCTGGGAGGGTTGGGAATTTCCATACTCAGCACTCCAAAGGGAATCATGGATGACAAGGCCGCTAGGCAAAACAAATTGGGCGGAGAACTTCTCTGCAGTGTTTGGTAGTGCGAAGATTACCTAGAAAGAAGTACGATGAGTAGAATAGGAAAAATGCCGATTAGCATCCCAAACGGTGTGCAAGTATCCATAGAAAGTCACACGATTCTCGTCAAGGGTCCCAAAGGTGACTTGAAGCAAGAACTCTCTCCATTGGCACGAGTCGATATCTCAGATGAAACCATTCAGGTCAGCCCAGTTGACGAATCCCGTTCGGCAAGGGCAATTTATGGAACAACCCGCTCTTTGATAGCAAATATGGTCAAGGGTGTTACGGAACCTTTCAGNAAGGACTTGCTGATCGAGGGTGTAGGTTTCAGGGCCGCCATCAAAGGTCAGTCCATAGACCTCGAACTNGGGTATTCTCATCCTGTCGTACATCCTATTCCCGAGGGAGTGGTTGTTACCGTTGCAGACAATGTGAAAATCCACGTTGAAGGCGCGGACAAACAGAAGGTCGGACAAGTTGCTGCCGACATTAAAAGTTACTATCCGGTAGAGCCTTACAAGGGCAAAGGAGTCAGAATTGTCGGTGAATACGTGCGTCGTAAGGAGGGCAAGAAATCAGCCTAAGATTTAATCATTATGAATTTGTCCAAAAAGAAAGAATTGATCCAAAAGCGTCGTTGGAGAATCAGAAAAAAAGTTAAGGGTACCGCTGAAAGACCGCGAGTAACCGTCCGCTTCTCCAACAAGAACATTCATGCCCAATGCATTGACGACATTAAGGCNCATACCATGACCTCACTTTCCACTAACCTTGCTGAATTTAAGGATGTTTTACCTAATCTGGAAGGTTCAAAAAAACTTGGTTCAGCGTTTGGCTCNAAAATCAAGGAAGTGGGGGTAAACACGATCGTGTTCGATCGNGCCGGAAGAAAATATCACGGATGCGTAAAAGCTTTTGCNGATGCGCTCCGTGAACAAAAACTTGAATTTTAAATAGCAATGAGTGAAGAAAAACAAAAGAGTCCCCCTTCGAAAGAAGTCTCGGTGGAGGAAGAAACCGAACTTTTTGAAAAAGTCGTACACATCAATCGTTGCGCCAAGGTCGTCAAGGGNGGGCGCAGGTTTAGCTTCGCCGCATTGGTTGTCGTAGGCGACCAAAAGGGGAANGTAGGATTTGGTTATGGCAAGGCGCAGATGGTTCCAGATGCGATNCGCAAGGGAACCGATCAGGCAAAAAAGGCTATGCAACCCGTNTCCATTTCAGGTGACACGATACCCCACCCCATCCTTGGAACTTATGATGGAGGAAAGGTATTGCTCAGGCCCGCTAGGCAAGGAACNGGAATCATCGCCGGAGGAGGAGTGCGTGCGGTTCTTGAAGCAGCNGGCGTGAAAAACATTTTATCAAAGTCCTTGGGATCGAACAATCAATTGTCCGTAGTAACCGCCACAATGAATGGNTTGACCCAGCTTAGAACNGCACAAGAGATTTCCGANATCCGNGGCGAAGAAGTGAGTGGACCCAAATTCACCATCGAAACGGCTGAGATCAAAATCCCCGAAGTCGCGACGACCTAACCCTTCCTTACGCAAATGAAAGAAGAAAACATACCATCCGGAGCCAACAGAGGCAAAAAACGACTCGGTCGCGGAGAAGGCAATGGTCATGGGAAAACCTGTTGCCGCGGACACAAAGGAGCCGGTGCCCGTTCCGGTTATTCCCTCCGTGCGGGGTTTGAAGGTGGACAAATGCCCCTGTTCCGCAAGTTGCCTCAACGAGGTTTTAATCAAAAAAGATTTCAAACGCCGCATTCGGTCGTCAACCTATCCGAGCTTTCGAAAATTGACGGAGAGAAGGTGGATTTGGAATCTCTCAAGCAGGCTGGTTTGATACGGCCAAATTCCAAAAGGATTAAATTGTTGGGTACCGGCAACGTCGACAAGGCTTATCAGGTACAAGTCTCGCTTTTTTCCAAGTCAGCGAAAGAAAAAATCGAAGCCGCCGGCGGTTCGTTCATCGAAGAATAATACGCGCCATGCTCTCCGCATTCACAAACTCGTTAAAAATTCCTGAGCTTAGGCAAAAGATTTTCTTCACTTTGGCTTTGTTGTTTATTGCGAGAGTGGGAGCAAATATCCCGTTGCCCGGAGTGGACCCAACTCCCATCAAGGAATTTTTCGAGTTGAGAGAGCAGACCAGAAATGATTCGGACGGAAATGACATCTTGGGCTTTTACAATATGTTTACCGGTGGAGCCCTTCTCAATGGAGCTCTCTTCGCCCTTGGAATCATGCCCTACATTAGCGCGTCCATCATCATGCAATTGATGGGTGCGGTTTTCCCTCAACTGGCGCGCTTGCAACAAGAGGGGGAGCCGGGAAGACAAAAGATATCTCAATACACGAGGTATTTAACCATCGTCATTTGTCTTGTCCAAGGGGGATTGCTTTCCGTTGCATTACAAAACAGTCCGGGCAGCCTCATACAAGGCTTTAACCCTGCTGAGATTGGTTTGGACGGAAAACCCTTGGGTCAAATAGTGGTGGCGGGATCATCCTCCATGTTCATTGTCACATCGATCATTTTTCTTACCACCGGATCTCTGATCCTTATGTGGTTGGGGGAGCAGATTACCCAGCGAGGCATAGGTAATGGCATTTCACTTCTGATCACGGTCGGTATTTTGGCGGACTTGCCCAAGGCGTTGGCTGATGCTTACGCCCTCGTTTTTCTAGCCCCAGCCGGTGATAATATGGTTGTCGTCAAGGCGATTCTGATGGTCGCCCTTTTCCTTTTGGTGGTGGGAGGAATCATTGCGGTCACTCAGGCTCAAAGAAAAATACCCGTGCAATACGCCAAAAGAATGGTTGGGCGTAAGGTTTTCGGAGGGCAGAGTTCATTCTTACCCCTTAAAGTCAATTATGCGGGAGTCATGCCGGTTATTTTCGCAAGTGCCATACTAATGTTTCCCGCTCAACTTTTACGGACTTTGGGGGCTGCCATTGCCGATTCCCCCACGGAAACAAATTGGGCGATGGAGCTTGCAAACGTTTTCGCGAGTCGCGGTTGGTTTTATTATCTTTTTTATGGCGGACTGATACTAGTGTTCAGTTACTTTTGGGTTTCGATTATGTTCAAACCCGTACAAATTGCAGATGACCTCAAGAAAAACGGTGGATACGTTCCCGGTGTTCGTCCAGGAGAGCATACTGCCAAATTTCTCGACTTTGTTATGACCCGCCTGACCTTGGCCGGTTCAATCTTTCTTACGGTCATCGCTGTGTTTCCGGATTTTATCTTCAAGACAGCCAACGTTTCCTACAATGTTGCGACCTTCTTCGGTGGTACCGGCATGTTGATTATCGTTGGAGTCGTGCTCGATACCATGAGACAAGTTGAAACCTTCCTTCTGCAAAGACACTATGACGGCTTTCTTCGCAAGGGTCGAATTCGTGGACGCTCCGCCAACCAAAACCAGGGAATCGAATCACTCGAACTCAAGGATTTCGAAGCCCAAATGCGTCCTCTCATCTACATTTCCTGCTTCCTGTTTGCTCTCGGACTCATTGGATATTTCCTCAAGGGAGCATAAATATTTTAATCTTACGAAAGAATCATCATGGCCAGACTGCTCGGAGTAGACATACCTAATCGAAAGAAAATTGAATTTTCATTGCGTTACATTTATGGCGTTGGACCAACTCGTGCCAAAGCTATTCTTGCCGCTACCGGCATTGATCCGGATCGTCGAACCATGGACCTGAACGAACAGGAACTGAGTCTGATCAGCAACTACATCATTGATCAAAAAATCATGGTGGAGGGAGATTTACGCAGAACCATCACCAATAATCTCAAGAGACTGCAAAGCATCCGTTGCTACAGGGGCTTGCGACACCAACGAGGATTGCCCGTTCGAGGTCAAAGAACCATCACCAACGCACGAACACGCAAAGGTGGAAGAAAAACTGTGGGCGTTGTCAGAAAAGCCTAAATGAAATGATTTAATTATGAGCGAAGAAGAGCAAAAGGAAGATACGCCGGTCGAAGAAAAACCTCAGGAAAAAGTAGAGGAAGTGGCGTCGGTCGAAGAAAAACCCCAGGAAAAGGCGGAAAAGAAAGAGGAAACCGCAGCTGATTTGTTGGGAGCAAACATTGAGCAAGTCAAAGTGCGAAAGGCTAAGGGCAGTAAAAACATTTCTTCCGGCATTTGCTTCATTGTGGCGACTTTCAACAACACCAAGGTGTCCTTTTCGGATATGAAAGGGAATGTAATCTCTTGGTCCAGCTCGGGAAAATGCAATTTTAGAGGCTCAAGAAAATCCACTGCCTATGCGGCGCAGGTCGTCACACAGGATGCCGGACGTGTGGCCATGTCTCACGGGATGAAGGAAGTTCTCGTTAAGGTAAAAGGTCCCGGCATGGGGCGAGACTCGGCAATTCGAGCTTTGCAAAGCCTTGGATTTAGCGTCACTTCCATCGTTGACGTTACGCCTGTACCTCACAATGGCTGCCGTCCTCCCAAAAGAAGGCGAGTATAGTATCTTTTCAACCCACAACCACTTTCAATTCTATGTCACGATACACTGGACCCACCACAAGAATCAATAGGCGGTTTGGGATGGCAATCTTCCCAGCCAACAAAGCCTTCGAACGACGCACATACCCACCGGGCCAACACGGACCTTCCTTCAGAAGGAAAGTAAGCGATTANGGAGANGGACTTATTGAAAAGCAAAAGCTCAGGATGATGTATGGACTTACCGAAAAACAATTTCGGAACATGTTTGAGCGAGCCAAAAGAAAGCAGGGGGTGACAGGNGAAGTTTTCCTCACCATGCTTGAAACCCGCTTGGACAACGTCGTTTATCGATTGGGTTTTGCCAAAACCCGCCAAGCCGCTCGGCAATTCGTAAATCATGGTCATCTGTTGGTTAATGGCAAGAAAGTCGATATTCCCAGTTACCAGGTTTCGGTCGGAGATGAGATCGGGGTACGTGAGAAAACCTCTTCCAGACAAGTGGCAACACGCAATTTGGAAGGTTCTCAGTATCATCCATCTCCACCCTGGGTGGAGGTGAACGCTGATTCACTGCAAGGCACTGTAGCCCGCTTTCCAGAAACGGACGAACTCGATCAAAGCGTAAACGTNCAATTGGTCGTGGAATTTTACAGTCGTTAATTTATTTCCTTTAATTCAACAAAATCTCATTATGGCAACAAGACTTGGAAAGTTCGAACTACCTAATCGCCTCGTTAAAGAAGAAGAAACGGCAAACGAAAAGTATGCGAAGTTCATTGCGGATCCCTTCGAATCCGGTTACGGGCATACCATCGGTAATGCCTTTCGCCGCGTTTTGCTTAGCTCCATCGAAGGGGCGGCGATATCATCTCTCAAAATGNACGGAGTCCAGCATGAGTTTCAAAGCGTNGATGGCNTTGTAGAAGACATCACCGATATCGTTCTTAACCTCAAGAAGGTTCTGATCATTAGTCACAAGGCTGAGCCGGTAACTCTCACTCTTGAAGTGGAAAGAGAAGGAGAAGTAACGGCAGCGGACATCGCTCCTGCAGAAGGAATTGAGATNATCAACCCCGAGCAGTTGATTCTGACCACCGATAGAAAACAAAAAGTATCCGCCGAAATGGTTGTGACGATCGGGCGTGGCTTTTGTCTCGGAGAGGATAGNAAGTCCGATGACCAGCCCATAGGCATGATTAACGTGGATGCCCTGTANAGTCCCGTCAAANTGGTTAAGTANGAAGTTCAAAATACCCGNGTTGGCCAAATGACGGATTACGATAAGCTCATTCTTGAAGTGAATACGGATGGAAGAATTTCACCGGATGACGCCCTTAAGCAATCCGCAGCGATCCTTCGCCATCATTTGGATGTCTTTGATCAAATCAGCGAAGAGCAAATTGAATTTGAAAGTCATTCCAAGGAAGTGAGCGAAGANCAAAACAGGTTGCGAAACTTGCTTAGCATGAGCGTCAATGAGATCGAACTTTCCGTGCGAGCCGCAAATTGTCTTAACAATGCAAACATCACCACTGTCGGAGAATTGGCCACCAAATCAGAGCCCGAAATGCTTAAGTATAGAAACTTCGGCAAGAAATCGCTCAACGAAATNAAAGCCAAACTCGAGCAATTGGGTTTGAGCCTTGGAATGAAATTCGAAAACCGACTGCTTGAAACCGCATCCAATTAACAAATCATCCAACTTATTTTTCTTTTCCGATGAGACATCGCAAACATAACCATCAACTAGGAGTAAAATCCGCTCATCGAATTTCATTAATCGCCAACCTTTCCTGTGCATTGATCGAAAATGGAAGGATCAAGACAACCTTGGCCAAAGCACGGGCTTTGCGTCCTGCCATTGAAAAATTAATTACTTTGGCGAAAAAGGCTCATTTGGCTGAAGACGTCGCTCAAAAATTNCACTACAGAAGACTTGCNATCGCCAGAATACGCGACAAGAAGGCNGTGAAGAANTTATTTGACGAGCTTGTCGAACAATTTGCGAATCGGAATGGAGGGTACACAAGGATTTACAAATTAGCCATACCCCGATTGGGAGATGCTGCGGATATGGCATTGATTGAATTTGTTGAGGAGTCCAGTGGCAAGAAGCCCAAGAAGAAAAAGGCTTCCAAGACAAAACAAAANGTCGAGGCACCTGAGGAAAAAAACGAAAGTCAGGATAGTCANGCAGAGAAAGCAGCGGAAACTGACGCTCAATCAAAAGCGTCAGCCGAAGAGGCTGAGACCNCCGAAGAGGCTGAGACCNCCGAAGAGGCTGAGACCNCCGAAGAGGCTGAGA
>NZLE01000058.1 GCA_002692605.1 Opitutia bacterium | reverse complement strand
TACGGCTCGGATCCGAGAAATCCAAACTCGGTTGCCAACGCCGAACCGGATTCACTCAGCCTCACCAACTCTTCATTTCTTGAGAACAGTCCAATCGGAACGGTGGTTGGAAACTTGCAGGCAACCGATCCCGACGCCAATGCTAGCTTTTCCTACCAATTCTCGAATGGACAGGGTTCGGACTCCAATGGTTTCTTTTCCGTAGATTCAGACGGCACTCTTTGCACCGCCACCCACTTCGACTTCGAATCCAACTCCACTGCCCTATCCATTCGGATGCGGGTCACTGATCAGCATGGAGCTTATTTCGAGGAAATCATATCCCTCACTCTTCTCAATCAGAACGAAAGTCCTCACTCTTTCGTTTCCCTACAGCCTCTCCAAGTTTCGGAGAATCTAGCCATCGGATCCCTTGTAGGCCAACTGCAAGCCAGTGACCCCGATGCTCAGACCACCTTGAACTTCACCTTGGTTGAGGGTTCTTTGGATAATTCCCTTTTCAACCTCGACGCCAACGGCACCCTTCGTACAGCAACCGTTCTCGACTATGAAACCCAAACCGAACTGACTATTCGGGCCAAGGTCAGGGATCCGTTCAATTCCTGGATCAAGGAAAACTTTGAGGTGCAAGTCATGAATGTCATCGAAGACTTGGACGGGGATGGCATCGAAGATCATTATGACGCCGATGACGATGGAGACGGATTCTCCGATGCCGAAGAAATCGCCTACGGGTCAGACCCAAGGGACCTGGATTCAGTGGCCAACACCGCCCCGAGAATCACACTCGCTGACAATAACCCCGCTCTGGTCGACGTTCATGGCGTCTACCATCATACTCATACCGAGAATCAGACGCATGTCTTGCGTGTGACTGCCGATGATGCCGATGGGGATGACTTGAATTATTCGATCTACGGTTGGTATTACATGGATCTTTTTGAGATCAACGCCACGACCGGGGATTTGAGTTTCAAGACAACTCCCGATTATGAAACGCCCACCGACAACCACCAGGCAGGCGTTTATGGAATCATGCTTCGAGTGAGCGATGGAGTGGCTCACCAAGACCAAGCCCTTTACGTACTGGTCCAAAACGAAAACGAAGCCCCAACCTCAATCCAATCAAGCAAGCCCTTGGAGATTCCCGAGAACCAAGCCAAGGGATTCACTCTCGGGTCCTTTTCGGCCTCCGATCCTGATGCCAACGCCTCCCTCTCCTTCTCACTGGTCGATGGAATCGGATCGAAGGACAACCCACTCTTCAGTCTTGATGAAAACGGAACCCTCAGCTCTGCGGTGATTTTCGATTACGAGAACAACCAGTCGAATTATTCCATCCGGGTTCGGGTCACCGACGAACACAATGCCTCGCTCGAAACCGTCTTTGCCATTCGGGTTCTCGACGATCCGTCCGATGACCTCCTTCCCTGGGTTCGTGGCTTGAACCTCCATTTTGATGAAAACGGAACTCCCACTCTTTCGTTTGAGGCAGGGACCGAACATGGAGCCGAACTGTTGGAGACCGGAATACTTCTGACTTTCGCGGGNGACNAGCAGCGGTTCCCAGCAGACCTCAATGGAACCGGTGACCCNTNTCTGGTTAGCTTGGACGGTCTGCAACCCGGACAAGCCTACCGNTACCAGGCCTATGCCCGCAATCAGGTTGGGGAAACCCTCAGCGCCATGGGCAAACTGAGCATTGGAGATGATTCCTCTCCCTGGTGGGTGGAGACCGACTCCGACGGATGGGTGAGGGACTCCTGGATGGGCTCCTTCCTGCCTACGGAAAGCGGTTGGCTCTTCCATGCACGTCTGGGATGGANCTACGCNCANNANGATGAANNNGGNGGNCTTTGGATTTGGTTAAAAGAGGAAGGCTGGCTTTGGAGCCGGGCGGANCTGTTCCCCTTCCTCTATTCCAATGACCGCGGNAACTGGCTCTATCTGCTTCCCGAGCGATCCGACGCCCTTTTCTACGATTACGCCACGGAAACCGTCCGCTAGGCNCTTTTCTTATTCCCNCTCGAGTACGGTTCCGTAGCGCAAGGAAACCGTTCTNAGNTCGNTTCGATTTCCTCCATTCGATACCCAAACCCGGGACCCCGTATGGTGGACAGATCGAGTCTGCCTTCCCGCCGGGTGTAAAGACCAGGATGAACCCGAGCCTCCCGGATCGAGGCATCGGGATAAAACTGCATGCCATTGCTTTCCACACCCATAATCGTTCCCGCATGATGACCGAGCAAGACGTGAGGAATTTGAGCGAGCATGGGGTTGGTCAGATCCTGTACCATCAGGCTCATCCCATGAGCCTTGGCCCAGCAAAGGGAGAGCAAGGCCCCAGTTTGGGTCTTGCAGGTCTTGAGGGCGACCCCGTTCCACCCCAATTCCCGTCCCAAGCGGACGTGCTTCCAATCATGAGCGCTTTCGTCCATAAAGAGAGGTTTTCTATCGGCCAGGCTATGCACTGGAATCCGATGCATTTCGAGGTCGTAGGGAAAGGGTTGTTCGACGTATAGAATGCGGTCGTGAGTCGAGGAGTCCTCTCGGGCCAAGCGATCAAGGATGTCATTGACGTAAGCGGGTTCGGTCACGGTGCAATTGAAATCTGTGGTCAGATGATCAACGCCCTCTTCGGCGGAGATTCGACCGACCTCAAGCAAGCGCCGGTAATCCCATTCGGAGTCGTTTCCCCGGAGTTTGATCTTCAGGCAGGACAACCCGTCCCGTCGGATCCACTCCCGCAAGTGAACCGGATACCCATCGTCCGGTTCGTCTCCCCTCAGTTCCGAGGAATCGAGGGGATCCAATCCTCCGACCAAATGCCAAACGGGAAGGCTTTCGGGAAGATCGGAAAGCAGATAATCCGCCGGATATCTCCCCGCGAAGCGTACCTTCGAATCCTCCGCGGGTTCAAGGTAGCGGCTGAGGTCATGGGCAAGGCTCTCACCGTCATAACAGGCGTAGGTGGGTCGGCCCAGCGATTGTCCGAAGGCATCATGCAGGGCGAGGTCGATGGGTGAGGCGCAGACCAAAGCGGCCAACCAGGGCATCGGTTCACGCCCTTTCCTTTCAATGGCGTTGTAAGCATCGAGTCTTTTGGGCAGGTCTTCGAAAACCAGATCGTGGCCAAGCTCCAAGGCATCCCCTTCGCGTTGCCAATCCGTCCATGCCGCAACCAAAGATTCGGAAAAAGCCATGAGGGCTTCGTGACGTTCCGCATAGGAAAGAGCCGAAGGCCAAACCCACTGCACGCTCAAGGGGGTTTCGCCCCAACCCGTAACTCCGGAAACGGAGCTCCCGCGAGCTTCCAATCGAATGCGCGAACAGGTCACGGAGGTGAGCGTCTCAGTTCCGAACTTCAAGGGTACCCGGGTTTCCACGGGTACGAATTGATGAGTGATGGATCCGATGAGCATGTCGATTCTCTTGTTTGGGTCGAAGATCGAATGGTTTCAGAAATGGTATCGGAGTCAATCGCGTATGGAGAATGGAATTTCCTTTTCATTTCACCTTTCTGTGCAAGGATGTATTCCATGGAAGGTGACTTGATCGGAGTGTTTGCCCTGCTTGTGGGCTTGGAGCTGATTCTTGGCGTGGACAACGTTTTGGTGATTGCCATTTTGGTTTCCCGTTTGCCCGAGGAAAAACGGGCATTCTCAAGGAATCTTGGATTGGGCTTGGCTCTGGTGATGCGCATTCTCATGGTCATCGGTGGGCTTCGGCTCGTGCAATTGACCGAGCCGGCGTGGGCGAACGGACCAGACTGGTTTCAGTTCTCCTGGCGAGACCTCGCCTTGCTGGCGGGTGGCCTGTTTCTGATTTGGAAAGCGGTCAAGGAGATTCATGCCACCGTGGAACTGACTCACGAGGAAAGCGCGGCGAAGGGAGGGCACGGTTTTGCCAGCATCATCTCGCAAATCGTCATTCTGGACGTGGTCTTTTCCCTGGACTCGGTGATCACTGCAGTGGGCTTGACCAGCAACCGCTGGGTCATCATCACCGCGGTCATTCTCTCCTTCGTGGTGATTCTCTTCTTCGCAAAACCCATCGGCGATTTCATTCTCAAGCATGCGGCTCTCAAAATCCTCGCTCTTGCCTTTCTGATCGTAATCGGTGTGACCATCTTTCTCGAGGGAATCGGAAAGGAAGTGGAAAAGGAACTGATCTACGTGCCCATGGGATTTGCCTTGGGCATTGAGATTCTCCAAATGCGCTACAAGCGGAACCTATCCAAAAAGAAGGAGTGAGCCCACTCGACCGACTCAAGGGAATTCCCGTACTTCCCATTCTCAACGGGATCGGTCCATGCGATCCGCTGAGGATCGCGGAGGCTTTGATGGAAGGAGGGCTCGGCGCTCTTGAAATCACCTTACGCGAAGAAGGAGCCCACAACGCTCTCTGCGCAATCAGAAAGGAGTTCCCCGGTCTTCTGCTGGGAGCAGGAAGCCTCTTCGAAACCGAACAGGTTGAATGGGCTGCGGACCAAGGACTCGATTTCGGAGTGTCTCCGGGTTGGCAGCCTGAGCTTTGGGAAAAGGCCCAAGAGAACGACTTCATCTATTTCCCGGGCGTTCTGACCCCGACCGAATTATCCGGCGTTCTCGGCAGCGGTTGCCGGACCGTCAAAATCTTTCCCATCGAACCGGTGGGCGGACTGGCCTACTTTCGGTCCCTGACCGCTCCTTTTCAAAAATTCCCCGTCCACTATCTGCCCACGGGGGGAGTTGGAGAAGCGCAGGTCTCCTCGTATTTGGCTGAGAAAGGCGTAATCAGTGTCGGAGGCTCATGGATCACTCCGAAGGACGTGATTTTCAATGAGGATTACCCGGCCATGAAGAGGCTTGCCCAACGGGCGATGAAGCTTCTTCATCACGATTTATGAAAGGTTCTCTCTACCCCATCCTCTTTGCGATCGTTCTACTTTCACGGACCGCTTCCCTGCTGGGAATCAATCCGGAAAACCGGACGCAACGAGGTTCTCTTGAAAATTCGAAGTTTGCATTCGAACATTCGAAAAAAGGTCGGGTCGCGTTCATGGGAGGCTCCATCACCGAGATGAACGGATACCGACCGATGATGATGGATTGGTTGCAGAACAAATTCCCCCAAACCGAATTTGAGTTCGTGAATGCGGGCATTTCCTCCACCTGTTCGACCACGGGAGCCTTCCGCTTGGAACGGGACGTCCTTTCCAAGGGCCCCATCGACTTACTATTTCTTGAGTTTGCGGTCAATGACGACCAAGATGCCCGGCATTCCCACGAGGGTTGTATCCTGGGGATGGAAGGCATAATCCGTAACTTTCGCAGCACCTACCCGAAGGGAGACCTCGTTGTGACCTACTTCGTGAACCCGGGCATGCTCCAGCAATTGCGCAAGGGGAAGACTCCCCTACCCATGGATGCCCACGAGAGGGTTCTTGAAAAATACCAGGTTTCCCGAGTGCATCTGGCCAGGGAACTGGCGGAAAGGATCGAAGAAGGCTCCTTCACCTGGGAGGAATTCGGAGGAACCCACCCGAAACCTCCGGGTAACCGGCTTTGCGCGGACATCCATGCCGAGCTTCTTGGCAAAGCATGGGACCGCCCCTTGGCAAAGCGGGCTCTGGACCACCCTCTGCCGAAGAATCCTCTCAAATCCAACAGTTTCTTCAATGGCCGTTTTCTTTCGCCCGGACAAGTTCAACTCGCCCAAGGTTGGAACTTTTCCGAACCGGACTGGGAGACCATCCCCGGCTCCAAACGCAAACGGTACTTGGATCGAGCCCTGTTGCACGCGGACAGCTCCGCCAAGCCCCTTACGGTATCCTTTTCGGGGCGGGCTTTCGGCGTCTTTGTCGTTGGCGGACCGGATGCGGGTAAGCTCGCCTACGAGGTCGATGGCAAGCGGAAGGGAGTGGTTAATTTGTATCGCCATTTCAGTAAAAATCTTCATTATCCATTCAGTGTCACGCTCGCGCATGACTTGCCCGCCGGCCAACACCAAATAACCTTAACCCCAATGGCTTTTGAAAACAGAGATTCGGTTCGGATTCTCGAATTTTGCCTCAACTGATTCATGAGTGAAAACCCCTTTATCCACCCGGGACAAAACCCGGATTGGTCCAAACTGACTCCGGATCACATACGAACGGACCTGACCCTGTGCTTGGAGCAAGCCGAGGAGAATCTGAAAGCCATCCGCTCCCTATCCGCGGATGAAACTACGTTCGAAAACACCGTAAAGGGACTGGAGAGAGCCGCGGATCAACTGCACAAGTCCTGGGCTCTGGTAACTCATTTGGATGCCGTCTGCAATTCTCCGGAACTTCGCGATGCCCACAATGAAATGCTCCCAGCAGTGAGCGCGTTCGGGGCCAAGATTTCATTGGATCCCGACTTATGGAAGGCCTTGAAGGCCTACTCGGAAAAGGAAGAGGTGAACTCCCTACCCGACATTGACCGCAGACTGCTCGAGGAGACCGTGCTCGACTTCAAGGAAGCCGGCGCTGATCTTCCCGAGGAAAAAAGAAACCGTTTGGAGGAAATTTCCAGCGAATTGGCCAAGCTCACCCAGAATTTCTCCGAAAACGTGCTGGATGCCACGAATGCCTGGCAGCTAACGGTGGAGGACGAAACCAAGCTCAAGGGATTGCCGGACACTGCAAAAGCGGCGGCCCGGCAGACCGCTTTGGAAAAGTTGGGGGAAGAGAAGGGAGCGAATGCATGGGTTTTCACTCTTCATACGCCATCCATGCTTCCGGTTTTGCAATATGCCGAGGATGAGGAAATCCGCAGGGAAATTTGGGCTGCGAGCGACCGTTTGTGCGTCGAAGAGCCTCACCAAAACGAATCCTTGGTGGAAAGCATCATCCGCCTGCGTCAGGAGAAGGCCGACCTGCTTGGCAAAGCGGACTTTTCGGACGTCGTTTTGGGCAGAAGAATGGCTCAATCCGGAGCCAAGGCCGATGAATTCGTTACCGAACTGATGGAAAAGTCCCTGCCCTTCTTCAACCGCGAGAATCAGGAACTGGAAAGCTACAAAGCCGAAAACACCGGTGAGCCATCTGATTTGCTGGAGCCGTGGGAAGTCGGATTTTGGTCGGAAAAGCTGAAAAAGGAGAGATACGACTTTGATGATGAGGATCTGCGGCCTTACTTCCCCATTCAATCCGTGTTAAGCGGACTTTTCGAACTGTCCTCCCAAATCTTCGGGCTAAAGATCGTGGAGCGCTCAACTTCCTACGGAGAAGAGATCGATTCGGTCGAGGGAGCCAAGGGCGAACCCGTGCCGGTTTGGCATCCGGAGGTCCGCTTTTACGATCTGTTCGACAATTCCGATCACCGTCACCTGGGATCCTTTTACGCCGACTGGCATCCTCGGGCAAGCAAACAGGGCGGAGCCTGGATGAATTTCCTCAGCACCTCCGAACCACATGACGATCAACCCCGCGGACCCCATCTCGGTTTGATTTGCGGTAACCTGACCTCCCCCACCCCGGGCAAACCCGCTCTTCTCTCCCACTATGAAGTGGAGACGATCTTTCACGAGTTCGGACATTTGCTTCATCATCTCTGCGGAGAAGTCCCCCACCGCAGCCTGAATGGGGTCAACGTGGCCTGGGATTTCGTCGAACTCCCCTCACAGATTATGGAGAACTGGTGCTGGGAAAGAGAGAGCCTCAATCTGTTCGCCAAGCATCATGAAAGCGGGGAGAACATACCCGACGATTTGTTTGCCAAAATGATCAAGGCCCGCAATTTCTTCCAGGGAAATACCACGATGCGCCAGATGGCCTTTTCCAAACTCGATCTCTTTCTTCACCGCAAATGGGCCAAGGGGGACTTGCAAGACCTCGAATCCTCCCTGCAAAGAGAGCTCGACGGGTATCTCCCCAAACGCAAGACCACTCCCCGCAGCATCGTTCTTCGCTTCAGTCATCTATTCAGCCACCCAACGGGATACGCGTCTGCCTACTATTCCTACAAGTGGGCCGAAGTTCTGGATGCCGATGCCTTCACCCGTTTTCAAAAGGAGGGCGTAACCAACCAGAACACCGGGCGCGACTTTCGTGAGCAAATCCTCAGCAAGGGAAACTCCCTGCCCCCCGATCAATTGTATCGTAACTTCATGGGCCGGGATCCGGAAGTGGAAGCGCTTCTTACCCGGAGCGCCCTCCGCTGATCTGACCGTCCCATGTCCACCAAACCGCAAGTCCTCGCCTGGATCACCTGCGATTCGGTCTACGTGGATCCGGCAACGGGCAAGCACACCCTTTTGGGCATCTTTTCGAATCTTAGAGCCAAGGAGTTCCCCGTGGTTCATCCTCGGATGATTTGGTTTCTCTCGTTTTCCGACCTCACCAAGGGCAAACACCAATTGAAGATTTCAATTGGAATTCCCATGTCCGAGGAGGAACCGAGGTACATCATCGACCGGGAATTCGAATCCCCGGGACCGCAGCATCGAATCAACCTCATCAACGACATCCAACGATTGAAATTCGAAAAACCCGGAAATTACTCGATTCTCATTGAAATCGATGATCAGGTGGTGCTTGCCAGCACCTTCCCGATTGCCCTTCATACCTAAAATTCTCCCAAATCCCATGAAAACGACCGTACTCGTAGGAACGTTTCTTCTCCTGACCAGCCTCAGCGTAGCCGGGTCCGAGGAATCTCCGGAATTCCCCAAGCCTTTCATTGAAAAGATCGAAGGGTGGACCATCGAATTCAGTCCAGACCTGCGGGATGCGAACCAAAGCAAATTTTTTCGCCAAGTCAAAAAAGCCCTCGCCAATCACCTGCAAAGAATCCTTTACCTTCTGCCCAGGGAAAAATCCCAGGCACTGAGAAAATTGGTCATCCGAGTCGACCGAAATCATAAGCTCGGAAATATGCAGTACCATCCGAATCGTGGTTGGTTGGTCGCCAATGGTCATGACCCCTCACTTGAAAAACGGGTCCACGTGCCCCGGGCTCAGGCCCTGATCGACCGGGGTACTTGGATCAAGCATCAATACGTCATTCTTCACGAGTTGGCTCATTCTTACCATGATCAGGTGCTGAGTTTCGAAAACAAGGCCATTATTGAAGCCTACGAACAAGCCGAACAAAACGGTCTCTACGAACGGGTTCTTCTTTTTCGGGGAGGGATGACGAGGCATTATGCCCGCACCAACCACAAGGAATTCTTTGCGGAAATGACCGAATCCTACGTTGGCGTGAATGACTTTTACCCTTTCGTACGCGCTGAACTCAAACAACATGATCCGGTAACCTATGCCCTGATGGAAAAAATTTGGGGGAAATTCTGAGCCAAACGTGAAATTCCGATCTCTGGCTTTGTTTCTTCTTTGGTCCATGCCCCAAGTTTGGGCGGAATGGAAAAAGGAAGTCATACACAAAGGCATCGAGGGCCGAGGCATTCCGAACGTTGCGGTGGCTGCCGATTGGGACGGAGACGGCGCGATGGACGCAATGACTTCCTTCGATAACGGAGTGACCGTTTTTCGGGGGCCGGACTGGAAAACGTCCCGCCAAGTCACCCGCTTCTCGGATTCCTATCATGGCGAAAGAAAATTGAGAACTTCCTGCATCCACGGCTGCCTCATGGACGTCGATGGGGACGGAGATCTGGACTTCTTGGGCTCCAACCAACTGGTTTTCTGGCTCGAGTGCCCGGACCGTCCGTTCGAGCAGGACTGGACCTTTCGGGTGATTGACGAGCAAATCCTCGGTTCCCACTGCCTGACCGTTGCAGACGTTGATTTGGACGGGAAACTCGATTTGGTGGCGAACTCGGGAAGACCCGAAGGCACACCCTACCCGAATTCCATCGTCTGGCTGAAGGTTCCTTCCGACCCGAAATCCGGCACCCCTTGGCAAAGGAAGGTTTTTGCGGACGGAGATGCTCCCGGCGGGTCCCACTACATGGGTGTCGGAGACGTCAATGGAGACGGTCTGCCCGACGTAGCCTGCGGAGCGAAGGGAGGAGAAAAGTTTCCCGGGGGAGAATGGTTCGCATGGTGGGAACAGCCCAAGGACGGCAGCCTACCCTGGAAAAAACATCTTTTGTCGGACCGGCAACCCGGAGCCTCCAACATACTACCCGCAGATTTTGACGGGGATGGAAAGATCGATTATTTCGCCACCCGAGGTCACGGTCTGGGAGCCTTATGGTTCAGGGGGCCAAGCTTTGAAGCCATCGAAGTGGACTCAACCATCGTCAACCCTCATTCGCTCGCCTTGGGTGATCTTGACGGCGACGGTGATCTGGACGCCGCGACTTGCGGAAGCCAACTGACCGGAAAAGTGGTCTGGTACGAAAGCGACGGTCAGGGCAAATTCCATCGCCGTTTGATTGGAGAAAACCAAGGAAGTTATGATTTGAGGTTGGTGGACATGGATGGGGATTCCGATTTGGACGTTCTGGTTGCAGGACATTTCAACCGCAACCTCGTATGGTATGCCAATCCGGCAAAGAAAGCCATTATGCCCTTCCCAGGCAAAGCATCCCTCTGGCAGGGCTACGAGATGAGGGAATTCAGCCTGGACCAGCGAACCTGTAGGGTTGTACGACCTAAGCAGGCCGCTCCCGGAAGACCTTGGGTATGGAGGGCCCGGTTTTGGGGTCACGAACCCCAAACCGACCGAGCCATGTTGGAAAGGGGTTGGCACGTCGCCTACTGTGACGTGGCAAACCTCTTCGGATCTCCCGATGCGGTCCGCCGGTGGAACCGTTTTCATAGAATGATGACGGAGGATCATTCATTATCGAAAAAAGTCGCATTGGAGGGGATGAGCCGAGGCGGTCTGATCATTTACAACTGGGCCAAGCAAAACCCAGAACGTACGCTTTGCATCTATGCCGATGCTCCGGTTCTAGACTTCAAAAGTTGGCCGGCAGGTATGGGACAGGGAAAGGGTTCGCGAAAAACTTGGGAAACTTGCCTAAACGCCTACGGGCTCACCGAAGAGGAGGCGGCAAGCTTCAAGGGTCTCCCTCTTTATGGGCTTGAAAGCCTCGCTCAGGCCAAGATTCCGCTTCTGCATGTGGTTGGCCAAGCGGATCAAGTGGTTCCGGTCACGGAAAACACCGACCGGATGGAGGAAGCCTACCGGAAGCTCAAGGGAAGCATCCGAGTAATTCGCAAACTAGGAGTAGGTCATCATCCTCACAGTCTCAAGGACCCCGAACCCATCGTATCCTTTTTCCTTCAGGCTTGGGAAAGAGCTCGTTCGGCTGCTCTCGAAGCGCCTTGATCGTCAACCGTCCTTCGACTAGGATGACGTCATGGTAGAACGCATCGAATCCGACTCTTCCGAGCCCCAACCGCTTCTGGTGGTGGGTTCGGTTGCCTTTGACAACGTCATCACCCCCTTTGGGGAGAAGGAAAGAATCCTTGGAGGAGCCGCATCCTACTGCTCGCTGGCCGCAAGTTACTACGCTCAAGTCCGTATGGTGGGAGTCATTGGGAATGATTTCGGAGAAGAACATTTGGAGCGTTTGCGTTCGCGAGGCATCGATCTCGAAGGAGTGCAAAGGGACGAGTCCGGACCCACTTTCTTTTGGAAAGGGAAATACCATGAGAACTTCAACCGCCGAGATACCCTCGACATTCAGTTGAACGTCTTCGAACACTTCCGTCCCGACCTCCCCTCCTCCTACCTCGACTCGAATTACGTACTCTTGGGAAACATCCATCCCGCTCTGCAAATGCACGTACTCGATCAATTGAGTGGCGACGCCTACGTACTTGCCGACACCATCGATCTGTGGATCGAGGTCGAGAAAGACGCTCTGCTCAGACTGATAAAAAAGGTCAATCTTTTCGTGATCAACGATTCCGAAGCCGAAGACCTGACCGGGGAATCCAACGTCATACTGGCAGGACGGAAACTTCGTGAAATGGGACCCGAATCCGTAATTGTGAAAAAGGGGGAACATGGAGCGATCCTCTTTCACGAGGAAGGTACGTTTGCCTTGCCCGCCTACCCGGTCACCGAACTGCGTGACCCTACGGGTGCGGGGGATTCCTTTGCCGGAGCCTTGATCGGACGTTTGGCTTCGAGAGGAAATTCCGACTTCCGAGCAATTAAGGAAGCGATGATCTACGCCACCTGTACGGCAAGTCTGACCGTGGAAGCCTTTGGTTGTGATCGTCTCGAATCCGCAGGAGTTCAAGCCATTCGGGAAAGAGCGCAAAGTCTGTCCGACCTCATCTCTCCGAACTGAAAAAGTTCGTTTCCGGTGGAGAGTGATTCCCATGCCTGATGGATTTCGCAAAGGTTTCACAAAGGTTATTCTGTATATCTCTTTCTCCGTCCCATGGGCATGCTCCGAGACTGAGAATTCATCGGGAAACGTGGAAAACCTGCAACGAAACGACCCGTTCGCTGAATTGACGGCGAATCAGCACCGGGGAAGACTCCCTCTTCCCTCTCCGGATGCGATCGGGCAACTTCCCGAAAACGGTGGGGAGGAATTCAACCGACTGGTCTTTGAAAGCAGTCCATACCTGCTCCAGCATGCCCGTAACCCAATTGACTGGTTTCCCTGGGGAGAAGAGGCATTCGCTTTGGCCAAGAAAGAGGACAAACCGGTCTTTCTTTCCATTGGATATACAACCTGTCACTGGTGCCACGTCATGGAACGCGAATCCTTCGAGGATGAAAAGGTCGCCGAACTCCTAAACCAATCGTACGTCTGTATCAAGGTGGACCGTGAGGAACGTCCGGACGTCGATCACGTCTACATGTCGGTCACGCAAATGATGACCGGTCGGGGAGGTTGGCCCATGACCGTAATCCTGTCTCCCGAAAAAGTCCCCTTCTTTGCAGGAACCTATTTTCCCAAATCCTCGATGCTGCAATTGGTTCCTCATTTTGCCGGGGTTTGGAAGGAGCAAAGGGAAAAGGCGGAGGAAGTCGGAGAAGCCATCATCAAGAGCCTTCACGAAATGCAGGAGGGGCATGCGGGCGGAGACCTAAACGCGAGCTACCTGACTCGGTGCTACGAAAAGCTCGACGGGACTTTCGACCGGGAACACGGTGGATTCGGCAGTCAACCCAAGTTTCCTACCTGCCACTCCCTGAGTTTCCTGCTTCGTTACCATCATAGAACCGGGGAACCGCATGCCTTGGAAATGGTGGAGAAGACCCTTCGAGAAATTCGCTTGGGTGGGGTCTACGACCAAATCGGATTGGGTATCCACCGCTATTCGACGGATGCCGAATGGTTGGCTCCACACTTTGAGAAGATGCTTTACGATCAGGCCCTCTTTGCCATCGCCAATCTCGAATGCCATCAGGTTACCGGAGACGATTCGTATCTTCAAGCCTGTCGGGACACCTTGAACTACGTAGCTCGCAATCTGACTTCGGAAGCGGGAGGGTTTTATTCCGCGGAGGATGCGGACAGCGAGGGGGAGGAAGGAAAGTTCTACGTCTGGACGGAAGAACAACTGCGCGAGGTTTTGGGAAAAGAAGATGCGGAATGGCTCGGAGAGTTGTATGGTTTTGAGCCTGAAGGAAATTTTTTGGATGAGGCAAGCCGGGAAAAAACGGGAGCAAACATTCCTCACTTGGATCGACCGATTGGGGAGATCGCGAAGGAGCGTGGAGAAAGCGAAGTCGAGTTTGCGCGTCGTTTGCAAAAGCTCAGAGAAAAGCTTTTCCAAGCCCGGAAAAAACGCATTCCTCCGCAAAAGGACGACAAGGTACTGACCGATTGGAATGGCTTGATGATTTCCGCCTTTGCCCGGACTGCCCGCGCATTGGGTGATGAGAGTTACCTTGCCATCGCCCGCGAGGCCGCCGATTTTTGTCTGACCAACTTGAAGACAGACGAAGGTCACTTGCTTAAAAGATGGAGACTGGGAAAGGCCGGACTTCCCGCGCATCTCGAAGACTATGCCTTTTTCTCTCAGGGTTTGCTCGATCTCTACGAAGCAACCTTGGCAAGCGAGTACCTCATCGAAGCCAAGGCATTGACCGACACCACCCGCTCCCTGTTCGAAGACCGGGAAAACGGAGGATTTTTTCTGACTGCGGAGGATAGAGAACCGCTCTTGGTACGAGCCAAGGAAATCTATGATGGAGCGATTCCCTCGGGCAATTCGGTGATGGCTCTGAACTTGGTAAGGCTCTCCAAGTTCACCGGAGACTCGACCTACCGGGAATGCGCTCATTCCCTTTTTTCCGCCTTTGCCGGATTTCTTCAAAAAAACCCACAAGGCGCCGAGGTTCTTCTTCAAGCCTTGGATTTCGAACTGGCTCCGGCTTTGGAGATCGTGGTTTGCGGATCTCCCCAAACTCAACAAACGCAATCGCTCCTGAGAACCGTTAACCAGAGATTCCTACCGGCGAAAGTCCTGTTGAACCGTGCTTCGGATGATTCGGACGATCCGATTCTCACGGTTGCCCCTTTTGTCGAGAACCATGTGCAAATCAACGGTCAGGCAACCGTTTACGTCTGCCAAAACCAAACCTGCCAATTTCCTCAGACCCAACCCGAAGCCCTGTCCGAACAACTCTTACAGTCCAAACCTTAGAGAAGCTCGGGCTTTTCTCCATAGTGCAGAGCGACGATCGAAAAAGTCATGGGGGTGGCCCGAACTTCAGAAAAACCCGCCTGCTCCAATTCCCTCGTCAAGGCGGGCCGGTCCGGAAAGGAGGAAATGCTCGACCCCAGATAAAGGTATGCGTCCTTGTCGCCGGTCACCAGACGAGCCATCCAGGGGAGAAATCCCTTTAGGTACAAATAATAGAAGGGACTGAACCAAAAATAGGGTTGAGTGAATTCCAAGACAATCAACCGACCTCCCGGCTTAAGAACCCGCAGCATTTCCGAAAGTCCGAGAGCCCGGTCCGCGAGGTTGCGCAGACCGAAGGCGATGGTGAGCAAATCAAATGAGTCTTCCGGGAAAGGCAAATCCAGACAATCTCCCACAAGAAAGGGGTTTTGATCTTCGGGCAAATTAAGTTGGTCCCGCTTTTGTTTGGCCCGCTCAAGCATGGGTTCGCAGAAATCAAGCCCGGTAATCCGACTTTCGGCGGGCAAGTTTCTTCGCAAGGCCAAGGCTACGTCTCCGCTTCCCGTGGCCAAGTCGAGAACTTCCCTGCAACTTCCTTTGCGGGCTTGGCTCACCAATTTGTTCCGCCAATGGAAATCGATCCCGCCCGACAACAAATGGTTGGCAAGATCGTAACGCGGGGCAACACTGGTAAAGGTAGCCCGGACCGCGGAAGGATCAGGTCCGTTCACTTGAGGAATCCGCTTTTTCGAAGCTTTCGACCACCCATCGAGACAGTTCCTTGTCGGGATCTTCCACCGTCTTCTTGTCGATTGAGAAATCTTTTTTACCGGTGCGCTGGGATATGATGGTCAATCCATGCTCAAAATCGGAAAATTTCTTTTCGCAGATCGCGCGAACGGAACGGTTTTCCGAGATTGCCTGCTTCACCAAGGCGACTTTCGCAGGTTTTCTGAATTTCAAATGGAAACCATACTCCCGCTTGAAGAATTCCGAAAATCGATCGATGTCCTCCATCATTGAATCATCCAGTTGGTCGCGATTTTCCTCGAGCAATGCCGATAAGCTCGGACCGGGGTTTTCAATGGTTTTCTCATCCACCGAAAAAGTGCGAATCGGGGTGGAAGGCAGTTCGAACTTGAAATCCCTAAAGGTTCGTTCCAGGACGGTCACCAGCCCCCGGGCTCCGGTCTTTTCTTCCGCCGCTTGCTCGGCAATTTTTTCAACCGCCGAATCGGACAGTTGGAATTTGATTCCATATCCATCGAAGTCATTCCGGTATTGCTCCAAGACGTTGCCTTCCGAAGACCGCAAGATATCGGCAAGATCATCCTTGGTCAGTTCGTCACAAGCGACCCGCACGGGAAGCCTGCCCACGAATTCGGGCTCGAATCCATAGTCAATGAAGTCCCGGGTCTCCGCTTTGGAAAGAAAATTCGAAACCGGCATCTTGGAGGACTCCTCTTCCTCCGCGGACCCGAAGCCAATTCGGTTCAAGTCGAGTCTCTTCCGAACGTTTTCCGCAAGCTGATCGAATGCTCCGCTCACAATGAAGAGAATGTTCTTGGTTGAAATGCTGGTTTTGCTCGGCTTTCCACCCTTTTGCATATCCATGAAAGCCTTCATCTGCCCCATCATATCCTGCGGCGAGTGCAAGCTCACTTCGGTTTCCTCCATCAACTTAAGCAAGTTGATCTGAACTCCGCGTCCGGAAACGTCTCGACCGGAACGGGAGGCTTCGGAGGCGATTTTGTCGATTTCATCTACGTAGATGATACCGTACTGGGCCAATTCAACGTCCCCCTCCGCGGCCTTGACCAAGTCACGAACCAAATCATCGACGTCATATCCGACGTATCCGGTCTCCGAAAACTTGGTCGCATCCGCCTTAACGAATGGCACGCCAATCAATTTTGCGACGTTGCGCATTAGAAAGGTCTTACCCACTCCGGTAGGTCCAAGAAGGAGAACGTTTGGCTTCACGTATTCGGAATGAATTCGATTGGCATCCTCCAGACAGCGCCTGACGTGGTTGTAATGATCGCAGACTGCCACCGACAAAACTCGTTTGGCCTGTTCCTGCTTGATCACAAATCGATCCAAATAGTCTCGGATCTCCTTTGGTTTGCGATCAAAGGCCTGAATACCCTCGAGCTGCTCGTCCCGCGTGGGGGTTGGGTCTTCCGTGGATGGGTCTCCGGAAGCCTCCTGTTTGGGCTCCTCATCGTTCTTCATACCCTGCATAAATGGGGCAAATGCCACCTGTACGTTTTTGTTACTAAGCAAGTCGCGTAACTGCTTTTGGATTTCTTCGAGGGGATTGTCGTCCTCTTTCTTACTCATGAAAAATGAAATTGAGTTTGACAGGTTCTTGTTGGTTGGGAATTTATGAAATTATTCAAATAACACCTTAACCCCATCGCCAAGCGCTTTCAAACAGATTCCCCGCCATGTCCAACAACCTAACCAAAAGAGAAATCGTTCAGAAAATTTACGAAAGCACCGACTACAACCACAAGGACGTGACCGACGTCGTGCAAAAGACTCTCGACACCATTTGCGGGGCTTTGACCAAAGGCAAGAACGTCGAACTTCGAAATTTCGGTGTCTTCGAGGTTCAGGTTCGCAAAGCCCGGGTGGGTCGCAATCCAAACCAACCGGAAACCGACGTGATGATTCCACGAAGGGCGGTGGTCAAGTTCAAGGCGGGCAAGGAGATGAAGAATGGTCTTGATAAATTGGATCTCGATCAGATCTCCTAGCGGAAATCACTTCTTCCACCATGTTTGAAACCCTACCCGGTTTCCGGGACTTTCCCCCCGAGGAATGTTCCCGAAGAAATCACTTGTTTCGGGTTTTCCGAACGGTTGCCCGAGCCTTTGACTTCAAGGAATACGATGCGCCCGTTCTCGAACCCTTGGATTTGTACATTGAGAAATCGGGTGAGGAAATCGTTGGCCAATTATTTCATTTCGAAGACAAGGGCGAACGTCGCGTAGCCTTACGTCCAGAACTCACTCCCACCCTTGCCCGAATGGTTGCGGCCCGCGCCAATTCCCTGCCCAAGCCCATCAAGTGGTTCAACGTGGGGGAACATTTCCGTTACGAACGCCCCCAAAAGGGAAGAGGGCGTTCCTTTTATCAATTCAACGCGGACTTGCTGGGCGAAGATGACGTGGGCGCGGACGCCGAACTTATTGCTCTTTTGGTTGCCATTTTCGAAACTCTTGGTCTCGGACAGAAAGATTTTAGAATCAGACTGAGCGATCGCTTGACCTGGGTTTGCTTGCTTGAAAATCTTGGGGTGTCCGAATCCGCCCGACCCGCGGTTCTCGATGCGATCGACAAGAGCGAACGGCGGAAGGAGGAACAAACCAAAGAGGCCTTGGAAAAGGCAATGCCCGGCAAGGGGACCGAACTGGCGCAGGAGATTGAAAGGATCAAGAAGATCGATTCCTTGGAAGAGTTGTCCGAAAGAATGCAAAACTGCGAGGGCAAAGACAACCATCTCGATCGTTGGAAGAGAATGCTGGATCTACTCGAAGCCCACGGTGCCCTACCCTATGTGAACATAGACCTCTCCATCGTTCGTGGTCTCGCTTACTACACCGGATTCGTCTATGAGGCATTCGAGGCCTCGGGTGAAGGTAGAGCTCTCGCCGGAGGCGGGAGATACGATCACCTGCTGAAGAAGTTATCCGGGAACGTAGACCTTCCCGCTTGCGGATTTGCAATCGGTGACATGACCCTCAGTGATTGCTTGTCAGCCAAGGGCTTGATTCCCCAATACGTGACCGCTCCCGATCTCTATCTCATTGCAGGGGAGAAACAGATGAATCTTGGCATTGCCACTGCCGCCCGGGCCCGAAAGGCTGGGTTTTCCACATCCTATTCCCTGAAAACGGTTGGCTTCGGAAAACAATTCAAGGAAGCGGGGAAATCAGGGGCTCGTTATGCATTGATCCTCGGTGAGGAAGAAGAGCAAACGGAACAGGTGAAAATCAAGGATTTGAGGAATTCCGAAGAAATCAGCGTAGATCTGCGTTCCTTTCTTGCCAAGCTTGAGGAATTGGATGCTCAGGGCGGGATCGAATGAACCTTTGAACTATTCTGAAAAGTAAACCGACAGAATGAGCGAAGTCCCGGATTACCAAAGCGAGCAGTTGAAAAGACAGTCTCGAGGAAGGAGCAAAATCGGTCGTCGGGCATGGTTTGCCAAAACCCTAGCCTTACTCGCTCCGCCTGCCCTCGCGGCAGTCTACTCGAGGTACGAGTCGAATTGGTTGGAGGTCACCCGCACTCCCATCGGTCTGGCGGATATGCCTCAGGGCAGGAAGATCAAAATACTCCATCTGTCCGACCTTCATCTGTCCGAAACCGTAAGTGCGGAAGATATTGAAGAAGCGTTCAAGGAAGGACTGCGAGAATCTCCGCACGCTTGCATGATTACCGGAGACTTCATCACCGACCAACCCAGCGCGGAAAAAATGCAACGCCTGCAAAACTGTCTTTCGAGATACGCCAAGCAACTTCCCGTCTTCGCATGCTTGGGCAACCATGACGGAGGGACTTGGGCAGCGGACAACGGGGGGTTTTCAACCTCCGAAAACGTCAGTCTGATGCTCAGGAATGCGAAGGTTCGGCTACTTCATAACCAAAGGGTTTCAGTCATGTTGAACCGTACTCCGGTTACCATTAGCGGAGTCGGAGATCTTTGGTCTCGGGAATGTCTGCCCATGAAGTGTCTGTCCAAGAAAGTTCCAACACCATCGACTCGTTCACTCTTGAATCTCGTACTCTGCCACAATCCAGATGCCAAGGAATTGCTTCGCCCCTTCGATTGGGACCTTTTGCTTTGCGGCCACACCCATGGTGGTCAACTTAGGATTCCTTTCACCAAGTACGCTCCTCTTGCCCCCGTCAAAGACCTGAGTATGACCGAGGGTCTTCATTCCTATGACGAGCGATCTATTTACGTGACCCGGGGTGTAGGAAGTCTCTATGGTCTGCGCCTCAATTGCCGTCCCGAGGCCAGTTTACTGGAGTTGACCAGTTCCTAGGGTCGAGTGATGCTGACTCTCCTCGACGAACGGGAACCCGCCTGGTTTCCGGATCCCTCTCTCTCCGATGACCAAGGCTTGGTCGCGGTGAGCGAGAGCCTTGGTCCGGAAAGGATCAAGTCCGCCTATCAAAGGGGGATTTTCCCTTGGATGAAAATGGATTTTGATCCGCATTTCTGGTGCTGGTTTTCTCCCAATCCCAGGATGGTGCTGAAACCGACCGAACTCAAGCTTTCCAAAAGCATGGAGCGGGTGCTCCGCCAGAACCGTTTTGAAATTAGAGTCGATTCCCAATTTGAAGAAACCATGCGGGCCTGCGCTTCCTCGAAAAGGCCCAATCAGGAGAGCACCTGGATCGAAGAAGACATGATTCGAGACTATTCCCAACTCCACCAAGAAGGCATCGCTCACTCCATCGAAGCCTATGAGAAAAACGAATTGGTGGGAGGATTGTATGGTCTGGCGATGGGAAGGGTCTTTTTTGGGGAATCCATGTTTCACAGAAAACCGAATGCTTCCAAGGCATGCTTCGCCCACTTGGCCAAAGTCACTGAGAGCGAGGGGGTTGATTTGATCGATTGCCAAGTTCATTCGAAGCATTTGGAAAGTTTGGGGGCGAGGGAAATTCCACGACACGAATATCTCGATTCTCTCCCTCAACTTCTCGCTCCCCTTGCTTCGGTCGTGAACTGGAAAAGGTTCTCTGAAACCTAAGCTTCAAGGTTGCTCATTTCCACAAGGCGCGCGAAAATGAGCCTTCAATGATTGAAGTAAATCCAGAACACGAAAACCTAAGCGAATTGGGCAAGGGAGGAACCCAACCTCAACGAGTATTGGAGACCTTTCCCAACCGAAACCCAGAACGTGACTACATTGTCGATTTGCACACCAACGAATTCACCTGCCTGTGCCCCAAGACAGGACAGCCTGACTTTGCGGATATTGTAATTCGATACGTACCCGATCAAAAGATCGTCGAATCGAAATCCCTGAAACTTTATCTTTGGAGCTACCGGGACGAAGGAGTTTTTCATGAACACTTCGCCAACCTACTCCTGGATGACCTCGTGGCCGCCATCGAACCGCGTTGGTGCAGGGTTGAAGTGACTTTCAATGCAAGGGGAGGCATAGGGATCACCGTTTCCGCGGATCATGGCGCCTTTCCTGAGGCGGCCTACTGATGACTCCTCCAAGAACCATCTCGGTCGGAGAGCTTCGGATATCCAACGAGTTGCCCTTCACTTTGTTTGGGGGCATGAACGTTCTGGAATCCAAAGAACTCGCTCTTGAGGTAGCCTCAGCCTACAAGGAAGTCACCGCCAAACTGGGAATTCCTTTCGTTTTCAAGGCTTCCTTCGATAAGGCCAATCGCTCTTCCATTCATTCCTTTCGGGGTCCCGGACTTGAAAAGGGGTGTGAAATCCTCGCCGAAATCAAAGAGACCCATCAGGTTCCCGTGATCTCCGACGTCCACGAACCTCAACAGGCCAGGCCCGCTGCCGAAGTGATCGACGTTCTCCAACTCCCGGCCTTCCTCTGCCGGCAAACTGATTTGGTGGTGGCTTTGGCCGAAACCGGAAATGCGGTCAACGTTAAGAAAGCTCAGTTTCTCGCCGCCCATGAAATGGGCCATATCATCAAAAAGTTCGAGGAAGCGGGCAACGAGCGGGTTCTCCTATGCGAACGGGGAAGCTCCTTCGGTTACAACAACCTTGTGGTTGATCCGCTCAATTTCGGAATCATGAAACGAACTGGTTGCCCCGTGGTCTTCGACGTAACGCATGCCCTGCAGGTGCCCGGAGGACGAAGCGATTCCGCAGGAGGACGCCGTCAGGCGGCATTCGAGTTGATGCTGGCCGGAATGAGTCAAGGTATCGGAGGGCTCTTCCTCGAATCCCATCCAGACCCATCTCTGGCGAAATGCGACGGGCCCTGCGCCCTTCCCCTCGACAAGCTTGAAGCGTTCCTCACTCAGGCAAAGGCCATGGATGACCTGGTCAAGGGCTTGGAAAAGATTGAGGTTGATTAAAGAGATGACCGAATCCCGGGACACATGGGTGACTTTGCGCAAATGGTTTCCGGATCTTGAGGAAGACAACTGGACGAGTCTGCAAGAATTCTGCAGACTGCTTCGTGATTGGAATTCCAAGATCAATCTCGTCTCCCGCAAGGATACGGATCGATTGGAGACCAAACACCTCGCGCACTGTCTTACCATCACTAAGTTCCTCCGCCTAATGCCCAAAGCCCGCATACTCGACGTCGGAACTGGGGGCGGACTGCCTGGCATCGCTCTTGCCATATGTTATCCTCAGGCGCGCTTCACCTTAATCGATTCGATCGGAAAGAAAGTCATGGTTGTTGAAGATATGGTCGAAAGACTGCGATTGAAAAACGTGGAGGTTCGTCGTGGACGGGCGGAAGAACTACCCAGGAAAAGATCTTATGATTTCGTGATCGGCCGAGCCGTCACCGCCCTGCCCACCTTTTTCGGATGGGTGCAGGACAAAATTGCAAAAGGGGGCAAGCATTCCCCTGCCAACGGGATTCTTTACCTAAAGGGGGGAGATTATACCGAGGAATTGAAGTCTTCGGGCTTACACCCCTCCAAAATTTGGAACTTGGACGAACTGCTCCCCGAAGCCAAGCTCGGGGAAAAGTACCTAATTCACTTTAAGATTTAGGGATTCCAGATCTTGAAGAGAGCCTCGGCAATGTGCGATGGCGTCTCGGCAACTGAAATGCCTGCGTCCAGCAAGGCTTCCACCTTCGCCTCGGCAGTACCCTTGCCACCCGAAACAATCGCTCCGGCATGCCCCATACGGCGGCCCGGAGGAGCGGTTCGTCCGGCAATGAAAGCGGCGCATGGCTTGTCGACGTTGTCCTTGATGAAAGCCGCGGCTTCCTCCTCGGCGCTTCCGCCAATTTCTCCAATCAGAATGATTGCCTCGGTCTCTGGGTCTTCGTTGAAAAGTCGGACTGCGTCCAAGTGACTGGTTCCGTTGATCGGATCGCCTCCGATTCCAATACAGGTGGATTGACCGTGACCGGCGCAGGTGATTTGCCAGACCGCTTCATAGGTCAAAGTACCCGAACGGGAAACGATCCCCACTTTTCCAGGCTTGTGAATGTATCCGGGCATAATCCCGATCTTGCATTCGCCCGGAGTAATGATTCCCGGACAGTTCGGCCCAATCAATCGGGAGTTCGAGGCATCCAAGCGAGCCTTCACTTCCGCCATATCACGAACCGGGATACCCTCGGTGATCGCAATGATCAGGGGGATTTCCGCATCAATGGCTTCGAGAATGGAATCTCCGGCGAAAGGAGGAGGCACGTAAATGGCCGCAACGTTTGCCCCTTCCTTGTCCACCGCTTCCCGAACCGTATCGAAAACGGGGACGGAATCCTGAAATTTCTGCCCGCCCTTACCCGGAGTGACTCCGGCCACCACGTTGGTGCCGTATTCCATGCATTGGGTGGTATGGAAGCTACCGGCGCTTCCGGTGATCCCCTGAACCACGAGGCGCGTATCCTTGTTAACTAAAACACTCATCTGAAATTCTTTCCTTTCCTGGGGTTAGGATTGGGCCGCCAATTGAACGATCTTTTCCGCCGCCTCGGCGAGAGAGTCGGCGGGTTCTAGGGATAATCCGCTGTCAGCGAGGATTTGCTTGCCCTGTTCGACGTTGGTACCTTCCAAGCGAACCACCAAGGGGACCTTCATTTCCAATTTGCGGGCGGCGTTGACAATGCCCGTTGCAATGACGTCACACTTCATGATTCCTCCGAAGATGTTAACGAGGATTGCCTTGACCGCATCATCGGAGACCAAGATACGGAAGGCATTCTCCACCTGTTCCTCGGTGGCTCCTCCTCCGACGTCGAGAAAGTTGGCGGGTGACCCTCCGTAGTGCTTGATGATGTCCATGGTGGCCATGGCCAATCCGGCGCCATTGACCATACAGGCAACGTTTCCATCCAATGCGATGTAGTTGAGGTCGAATTTCGATGCCTCGACTTCCTTGGGGTCCTCTTCGGTAAGATCGCGTAACTCAACTACGTCCGGATGACGGAACAGGGCGTTGGCGTCAAAATTCACTTTGGCATCCAAAGCCAAAACGTCTCCGCTCGGAGTGGTTACCAATGGATTGACCTCCACTTGAGAGCAATCCTTGGACCAGAAGAAATCATAGAGTTTGGTCACCAGTTTTACGCACTGCTTGAAGGAATCACCGCTCAATTCCAAACCGAAGGCAATTTGTCGGGCTTGATAGGGCCGGAGACCAAGGGTAGGATCGACCAACACCTTGAGAATCTTTTCAGGCGTACTCTCGGCCACTTCCTCAATATCCATTCCCCCCTCGGTGGAAGCGATGATCACGGGCTTGGAAGTCGCCCGATCCATCAGAACCGCGAGATAATATTCCTTCTCAATGTCAGTGGCCTCGTTGAAATAAACCGTACGCACCTCCTTACCCTCTTCACCGGTCTGCTTGGTGACCAGCACGTTACCCAGCATCGCCTTGGCTTTTTCCAACGCTTCGTCCGGGGAAGAGACGACGTGGACGCCTCCCTGATAACCGTCTTTGAAGGTGCCCTTGCCCCGGCCACCGGCATGGATCTGGGCTTTGACCACAATCGCTTTGCCATCAGGCAAACCGGACAACGCTTGATCGAATTCCTGCTCGCTCTGGGCAACGGTTCCATTCGGCACCGCCACACCCGCATCGGCAAATAGTTGTTTCGCTTGGTATTCGTGAATGTTCATAGGAGATAAAAAGAATGCACACTGACGTGGATACGCCTCCGATCAAGCCAATTCAAACGCTTCTTCGGGCAAAGGCTCTAGAAAGGACCCATGCGAGGAGGATGGGGATCCATTGTGAACACCGACGCATCAAAGCAGCGGGCAAGCATTGCGTTTTTTCTTTTCAAGGCGTCGGGATGATCCCATAGGTTGAAGAATTCCTCGGGGTCGTTCGCCAAATCATAAAATTCTCCCTCCCCGGTTCCATGGTAGACTACGATCTTCTCATCCCTGGTGCGAAGCATCGTCCCATAGGCATTTCCATGAGTCCAGGAGTTGTAGTATTCGGAGTAAACCTGCTCTCTGCATCCCAATCGTTCCGCTCCTCCCTGAATCATAGGCAGCATGCTTTTCCCCTGGATGCGTTCCGGAATCTCAAGGCTGGCCGCATCCAGAAAAGTAGGAGCGAGATCCACCAACTCAACGAGACCGTCGATTCGCCGGTTCTCGACCACCCCACCCGCCGGCCAACGCATAATCAAAGGAACTCGAAGCTGACAGTCGTAAAAATGAGGACCTTTGAAATAGATTCCATGATCCCCAAGCATCTCCCCATGATCGGACATGAAGACAACCAAGGTATTTTCAGCCTGACCGGTTTCTTCCAGAACCGTGAGAATTCGGCCAACCTGATGGTCAATCAGGGAAACCATGGCAAGGTAAGCGGCGCAAACCTGCCTACGG
>NZLE01000057.1 GCA_002692605.1 Opitutia bacterium | reverse complement strand
TACGGTCCTCATCGGTCATTGCCTCGGTATGAAATTCGCCCGGATTGTTGTGCGCCCAAATCCGATCCAATCGCTGAAAAGTGGTTTTACCGGAATTCTCGGAAGAATGCGTCGAAGGGAGTGGCATCTCATCGGCCTTGAAACGTTCGAGGTACTCCGCGGGTGGATCAAAGGGGTGATGAGGGTCAAAGCAGTTGAAACTGAAAAACCAGGGATTCCCTTGGTTGGCCCGAATGAATTCGATGGTCTTTTCGGCGCACCAGGTGGTTTGGTGATAATCCGCAGGCGGACCTTCCTGTACGTAAGGACTGATTTTCCTACCTTGCAGATCATGCCAATCCCGTCCCTTTTCGCTCAGCCACTGAGTGTACGCATTCTCCTTCCAATCCGGTTGGGGATGGTGAGACCATGAAAAATCATCGTATCCGTCTTCCGTCCTCTTCTCCACCTTACCATCGGAACAGGAAGCCAGATGGAGTTTTCCCGCCAGTCCGCAGCGATATCCAGCCTGATTGAAAAGGTTCGATACGAGCAACTCTTCCGGAGGAATGGTTTGTCCATTTTGCCGACAGCGGGTGGTGCGGGGATATCGACCGGTCAGGAAAGACGCCCGACTCGGAGCGCAAACCGGACTTTGGCAAAAGGCATTTGAAAAGCTTGTGCCCTCCCGGACCAATTGATCGAGAACTGGAGTCCGAGCATGTGGATTACCAAAGGTTCGGAGTGTGTCGAAGCGTTGCTGGTCGGTGCAAAGCCAAAGGACGTTCGGAGAGGAGCGCATAAATAGGTAGAAGGGCTTTGATCCCCTTTTGGCAAGAAAGTTTGCAAGTGACTTTCAAAAAGACATCATCCTGTCACTTCGATGAATCATTCGGAAGCCACACGAAGAGCCGAAGCCAACCTCAGGCGTCTGATCTGCATACGCATGTTTTTCAATGCCCGTTTTTATTATCCCATCTTCGCCCTCTTTTTTTTGGAACATGGTCTGAGTTGGGTGGACTTCGGGATTCTCAACGGGATTTGGGCAGCCACCATCATTTTACTTGAGGTCCCTTCCGGAGCGTTGGCAGACACCATTGGTCGCAAAAAACTGATCGTTTTCTCGGCCCTTTGCATGATTTTGGAAATGCTTGCTCTGATTCTTGCCCCAATGGATGGAAGCCTATTGGTGTTCTCCCTCTTCGCCCTTAACCGGATTATCAGTGGAGTGGCGGAAGCTGCCGTAAGCGGAGCGGATGAGGCCTTGGTTTATGATTCGTTCAAGTCCGCTGACCGGGAGAAGGACTGGAGTATGATTCTCGCAAAGGTTCAGCGCTTTACCTCCTTGGCTTTCTTTTTTGCTATGATGACCGGTTCCGCCTTTTATGATCCCGCATTCGTCAATGGCTTTCTCGAATGGATGGGCATCGCTCAGCGTTACGAAGCGGCTACCCTCGTCAAGGTTCCGGTTTTCCTAACCTTGATCTCATCCTTCGTGGTACTCTTTGCGTCCTTGGGGATGTCGGATGAGCCGGTTACGAAAAGCAAGCCTTCCCTGAATGAAACCCTCCGCGAATCCATAGATAAAACAAAGGAAGCCGCCCTATGGATTTGGGGAACGCCTCTTCCTTTTGCCATTCTGCTCGCTTCGATGGTTTTGGATAACGTCGTCCGACAATTCCTCACTATTGGAGCGGCCTATTGGAAGGTCATCCAATTGCCTTTGGCCACCTTCGGCCTCGTGGCCGCATGCATGTCGCTCATGGGTTTTTTCGTGCCCTACCTAGCCAAAATTCTTGCCGACAAACGAACTCCCCGAGGAAACTTCTTCTTACTAAGCGTCATTCTGATCATCGGATTGCTTGGCATTCGGGAAGTCATTCCTTATTGGGGGATTTTGCCGGCTGCCCTTCTTTATTTCACGATGTACTGCATGAATTTTTTGGTTAGCGTCTACCTCAATAAGGAAGCTGCTTCCGAAAAAAGAGCCACCGTACTGAGCTTTCGCAGCCTAGCCACGAATCTTTCCTATGGGGCGGCTTCCCTTTTGTACTCAGCGTTAATTTTGTGGATCCGAGAAAAGGGAGTGGATCCAACCGTGGCAGGGCGGGGACTGAGTAATCGTGATGCGGAATTCGTGGAGGCAATCAGCTGGTTCCCACCCTATTTTGTGGTTACACTNGTCGCTGTGATCGCATTTTACCTCATTCGTTTCGGAAAAAAGCGAAATCCGCCATCGATTAACTCTTGAATTTTACCCCAAAAATGAGCAGATAAATTCTATGAAAAAACCAAAGGCTTACCTTCTCTTCCTGTGTTTCATTTCATCTTCTTGCGCTTTGTTGGGAGAATGGAACCAGCACCGCGGTCCTTTTTCCAATAACACCACCGCTGAAATTCTGAGGAACGGATCGTGGCTGGATTCATCCAAATCCCTGAGATGGAAAACNNNCACCCCACTTGGATTCAGTTCATTTACCACCGCAAATGAAAAGGCCTTTACCCTGATTGCCGAGGAGGATGAGGATGGCCTGATGAGAGAAGTTTGCATCGCTCTCGATTTGCNAACGGGCAAACGGCTTTGGAGTTCTCTTCTCGGAGTGATGGACTACAAATCCGGAGGAGGAAACTCCGGAGCNCCCGATAACAACGGCGGTGACGGACCTCGTTCGACCCCATCGGTGATGGATGGAAAGGTCTGGGCCTATGACTCGGATATGAAATTGTACTGCTTTTCCGCGAAGGACGGCAAATTGCTCTGGAAAGTCGACGTNCTCAAACAGCATGCCGGGCGTAACCCAAAATGGGAAAACGCCTCNGCTCCGCTAGTTGCGGATAATTTGGTGATCGTATACGGGGGCGGTTCCGGTCAAAGTTTTCTGGCCTTTGAGCGGAACTCGGGGAAGCTGNTGTGGAAAAGCGGCGACGANCTCGCCACCCATGCAACTCCAATACTTGCTACGATTCACGGAATTCGACAAGTGATCTTCTTTTGCCAATCCGGATTGGTNGCCGTGGACCCAAAAAACGGTAAGGAAATCTGGAGACAAAAGTTTCCCTTCAAGGTCTCAACCGCCGCCTCACCGGTCGTTGCCGGCGATATGGTCTACTGTTCCGCCGGGTATGGAGTGGGCGCTGGGCTCTACCGCATCTTCAAGAANGGAGGTCAGCTTCTAAGCAAAGAGATATGGCGCAAACCAAACGACATGTTCAATCATTGGAGCACGCCGATTTACCATGAGGGTCATCTTTATGGAATGTTCAGTTTCAAGAAATACGGAAACGGGCCCTTGCAATGCATTGAATTGAAAACCGGAACGATCAAATGGAGTGAGGATGGTTTCGGACCAGGGAACCTGATCCTTGCCGGGGACAAACTCTTGGCTCTTTCCGATATCGGAGAGCTGGCAGTCGTTGAAGCCTCGCCCAGCCATTATCGGGAATTGGGAAGAAAAAAGGTAATCGGAGGAAAATGCTGGAGTACTCCCATTNTTGCCGACGGACTTGTTCTTGCAAGAAGTACGAAGGAAGCAGTCTGCCTTTCGGTTCGGTGAATCGGNTTTTCCCCTTGCTTCAAAGCATTCGAATTCCTACTTACTTAGCATTCGGGTCGTAGCTCAGCCTGGCAGAGCGCTGCGTTCGGGACGCAGAGGTCGCTGGTTCGAATCCAGTCGACCCGACCAACGTACGAAAATGCACGTTCATTTCGTCAAATAAAGTTTTACCAAAGGTTTTCCGCCCTTTGCGCTCTTATCGATTCTCACCATACCCAAAGGCTTTTCTTCAATCAGACCCTCGAAAAGAAACNTGTTCCAACACCATTTGGAAGAAGTTGAAAATACCATGAATTCAACCGTCTCTCCTTTGAAGAGATGCAGGTGAGGAGTTGCGAATCCTAGTGGATCGAGCGAAGAATCTTTCTCCTTCAAATACATCCTAATGGAGAGTACCTGATGAATCGAAAGAATCGGGGTTCGCCTTACACTTGGGTAAGAAACCAAAAGCCGGTTGAAGAAACGCTAAGGATGATTACGAAGGAGATAATGTTATTGATCATATTTAATTAAGGGATTTAAAAGAGTATTTACACTAATTATGTATTTAGTCAAAATAAATTTTCTTTTTTTTGGTTCGTGTCAAAACCCATGGGAGGGATCATCCCGAATAGGATGGAATTAGAAAGGAAGATGACCTATTTCCAAGACAGTTTCAAAGACTCTCCACCGAGTCCCGGAAATCAGGGTTCGTCCCGAAAGAATTCAATCGATTTACGAATTCCCAAAGTCAAACTGGTCTTGGGCATGGCAGGAAAAGCCGAACGGGTCGCATCATCGTTCAAGTCATAAATAAAAGGGGTTTCCTCTGCGTCTTCCGCAAAACTAATCAAGTCAGCGGACAAATCGAATTTCTCGGCTTCCTGGCCGAGAAGAGCAATAAATTCGTCTACCGTACGGGTTTCGCCAAGAAGATTATAAACTCCATATCCGGAAAAAGGGTCTAGGGTTGCCCGCGCGAAGCCAGCTCCCACATCGAATGAGAAGTGATAGTTTTCCTTTCCACGGTAAGGAATTTCATAGGGTTCGTGGTTCACCACGGACTTGATCGCACTTGTCATGGCTGCCGTGAAACCACGGTCTCGACCGGGACCATAGGTTGTCGCCAAGCGCAAGGAAACGGTAGAAACCTCACTCGCCTGCTGAAAGGCTTGAGCCATACCCTCCCCCGCTATCTTCCAATAACCGTATAGGTTGAAGGGTTGAAGGGGATCCTCGGGTCGGACTCCTTCGGGTCCATAAAGGGAGCGGGGACCGTTCACGGCACTCGAACTGGCGAATACAAAACGTTCCAAGGGCAATTGCAGATCGATACAGGCCTCAAAAAGATAGGCCGTCCCCATCAGGTTGACCTGCATACCCCGCATAGGATAATCACGACAGTCCGGTGTTTGCAAAGCCCCAAGATGCAGAATGTGAGTGGGACGAACTTCCTTCAGGGCCGTCTGCAAAGTTTCCCGATCCACGAGGTCACCCTCGAGGTGATGATAATGGGAATTTTTCAGACGATTAACGGGAGCGGAACGATTGAAACCGAAGACTTCCGCCCCTTCCTCGATCATCAAATCAACCGCATGAGTACCGATGCAACCGGTTGAACCGGTAACGAAAACCCTTCTTTCCTTAGCCATCAAAGTAAAAAAATCGATGCCAAGCCCAAGAATGCGAGAAATCCCACGACATCCGTTATGGTGGTCACGAACACTCCGGATGCGACCGCAGGATCCACTTTCATCTTTTCCAAGAGAATCGGTAAGGCGACTCCGGATACGCCTGCAACCACAAGGTTTATGATCATGGCAAAGGCAATGATGGCCCCAAGCAGATAGGCGTTTTCCAAATGAGAAAACCAAAAAAGGGTAATCAAACCTGCCAAACACGCAAAAAGACAGCCGTTGAGAAAACCCACGATCAACTCCTTCCGAAAAGTTCGGAAGGCATTATACTTAGTCAAGTCCTTCATCGCGAGGGCCCGAACCGTAATCGTCAGGGTTTGGGTACCCGCATTTCCTCCCATCGAGGCAACGATGGGCATCAACACGGCAAGAGCCACCATTTGCTCCAAGGTCGCATCAAACATTCCGATCACCAAAGACGCTAAAATCGCTGTTCCCAAATTCACCAACAACCAGGTAAATCTCTTGGTCGAGGCTTGAATCACTCCATCATCGACGTTTTCCTCGCCCACGCCCCCAAGGCGTAGGACGTCTTCCTCAAACTCCTCTCGGGCAACCTCCATAACGTCATCCACCGTGATCATACCAATCAACTGACCTTCCCCATTAACCACACCCGCAGTGGTCAGGTCGTACTTTTCGAAAAGCAAAGGCACTTCCTCCTGAGACATTTCCGCGGGTACGATCACTTGTGTCTCATCGGTAATCTCGGACATCAGGGTGGGACGAGGAGAACGTAGGATCCGGGAAAGCGAAATAACTCCGAGCGGCTTGGAATCTTCATCTATAACGAAAAGATCGAAAAACTCATCAGGCAAATCCTCTTCATCCCTCAAGTAATCAATGGTTTGACCTACCGTCCAATTCGTTCCCACCGATACGAAGTCCGTTTGCATTCGGCGTCCGGCGGTGTCCTCGGGGTAAGCCAATCCGACCTCAATATCCTCCCTCTCCTCTTCAGGAACTTCGCTAAGGATTTCGACCCGCTCCTCTTCGTCCATATCCTCGAGCACTTGTACCGCTTCATCCGAATCCATCTCCGAGATAACCTCGGCCACTTCCTTCGGAGAAAGAGAATCAGTGACTTCATGACGCAAATGATCCTCGAGTTCGAAAAGCAGATCCGGATCCAACTCGACTTTGACCAGTGCCAGAAGGCGTTTTCGCAAACCACCCGTAATCAATCCAACCGCATCCGCCAGATCGGAATGGTGAAAACTCTCCAGATGAGCGGTTATTTGCCTGTCGGTCCCCTCTTCGAGCAAACCGACCAGTTCCTCAAATCGGCTCGAGATTTCCTGGGAATTATCAGGAGAAATGCGATGAATGGCATCCTGACTTTCCTTACTGGTTTGCATGAGAAAAATGGGTTAGGACGATTCCAGAAACGCAATCGTTCGAGAGATTATGATTGTTTCACAGAGTAAGGCTCTCTGCAATCGAAAACCCAAATGTCGGACCTCATCCTCTCTTCCTCGGAAGCGAGCAAAAACGACCTGCTTCCTCCATGCCGGCATCAAATTGTGACGATTTTCTTTTAGACCTTGTTTTTTTGGAGGAGGTATGTAGGCAAATCTCATGCATTTCCTGCAAGAAATAACGATCATAGCAACGGTAAGTGTTCTTGTGACGATCATTCTCGGCAGACTTAAACTACCGGTGATTGCGGGATTAGTCCTCTCAGGCGCTCTTGTCGGCCCCAACGGTCTTTCCATCGCTCAGGACTCGGAAGCAATCGAGGTGATTGCCGAAGTCGGCGTGGTCTTTTTGCTTTTCACAATAGGATTGGAATTCTCCCTATCGAAGTTACGCCATATCTTTCGACAAGTCGCTCTCGGAGGTCTCTTGCAGGTAAGTGTAACCGCGGCCATCACTACGGGTGTAGCTCTTTGGATGGGATGGTCTCTCGCAGAATCAATCACCTTCGGCTTCGTCTTTGCCTTATCGAGCACCGCTCTCGTTTTACGCACCCTCAGCGAAAGGAACGAACTGGATGCCCCTCATGGGCGATTCATCGTGGGAACTCTTATTTTTCAGGATCTTTGCATCGTTCCCATGGTTTTGATCATACCCATCCTTTCACAGGGGCTGAATGATCTTGCGGTATGGCGGGACGTGGGGTTTGCCATGGGGCAGGCTTTGCTGATGGTGGTCGGACTGTTCGTTTGTTCACGAAAATTAGTTCCTTTGCTTTTCAAGTGGGTGGATGCCAGCAGGAGTAGCGAAGTCTTCATTCTCACTGTTCTTTGCCTGTGCATCGGCACCGCCTATCTCACTTCATTGAGCGGACTTTCCTTGGCGCTTGGAGCATTTCTGGGAGGCATGATCGTAGCGGATACCGATTTCAGACATCGGGCTATGGGAGATATCCTACCCCTCAAAGACGTTTTCGTCAGTTTCTTTTTCGTCTCCTTGGGAATGTTTTTCGACTTGGAGGTTTTGTCCGAGCGCACGACGGAAGTCCTGCTCCTGCTCCTTGCCTTCCTGTTTGGAAAAGGCGCAATCGCCGCTCTTGCCGCCATGCTGATGAGATTTCCTCCCCGGGCGGCTTGGTTGGCGGGAGTGGGTTTGGCTCAATTCGGAGAATTTGGATTCGTCGTCCTGCAATTGGCTCTGCGAGAGAAAGTCGTTTCCGAGGAGGTTATTGCCCCGCTTCTCAATGCCGGTATCCTCAGTATGTTTCTCACTCCATTGATCGTTTACAAGGCTCCCCACTTCACGGCAGGGGAAAGAATTCTGGATCCTTTGGCCAAACTTTTGCGGACCAAAAGCGCAGAAGACCTCGAGCAAAAGACCGTGGGTCACAACGATCACGTAATTATCATCGGTTACGGAATTTCCGGACAACTTCTGACCTCCAGCCTGCGTACCCTTTCAATCGAAACCGTGGTGCTGGAAATGAATTCCGATAACGTGCGCATTGGCCGCGAGCGCGGAGATCCCGTCTATTACGCCGATGCGACCAGCGAGGAGGCTCTTGGTCACGCTCATCTGGAGTCCTCTCGGGCAGTGGTCATCATGATCAACGATCACCAAGCTACCGAACGTGTGCTCTCCACCATTCGAAGGCTCGAAATCGAAGCGCCGGTTTTCGTACGAACCCAATACATGAAAGGTGTCGAAGATTTCGAAAAATTCAATCCCGCCGGAGTGGTGGCTTGCGAAGTGGAAGGCGGACTTGAAGTGCTTTCCCGCGTACTTCGTAAACTTCAGGTCCCGAGGAACCTGATTATTCGAGAAATCGACGATGCTCGCAACCAAACCATGCGCTCCGACCGATCCTTCAAAGAAGCCCCACTACCCTTGGAGGAGCATCAGGAACTTAAGGAACTGACGGTGGAAACGATTCTACTCATGGCGGGCAGCAGAGCGGATGGAAAATCCCCGAGGGAGATGGACTTGGCGGAACGGACTGGGATTCTGGTCATCGCAATCAAAAGAGAACAAAGGCTACTGCTTCACAGACTTGCAGAGACCACACTTCTGGCGGATGACTTGGTCTATTGCATTGGGAAAAAGACNGACTTGGAAATTGGTTCCGAATGGTTTGACCNAAGTATCTCAAAAGACTGAGCGGGAAAAGCAGCCCACCTCNCTGCTATCNCTANGAATTATTCCGTAACCGAATCATTCCCGTCNTTTTCCGACTTCAGTTCCCCTTCATCCAATGAAACGGAAGTTTCAAGGGGAGCCTCCGTATATCCGTAATCGAATTCCCCATGCGCATAGGAATGATTGGAATCAACCGAGCCGTCTTCCTGATAATCGACCACCAGACCCGCACCTCCCATCACCCTCGAATGAGGACAAGCGGAACCGTCGGGCTTCCACCGCGACAGAGACTCGAGNTTGCCGTTCTCATATTGGGCTAGGGTCTTGATCTTTCCGTTCGAATAGAACTCTTCATATCTTCCGTCCCGAAGATTCTTCAGGTTAAATCCTCTGGACTGCAAAACCCCTGCAGCTGACCAAATCACAAAAGGACCCTCACGTTGTCCATCCTTCCATTGTCGCTCGACCATTTTTTTACCGTTTTCATGCCAAGCGGTATGCAAACCATCCTGCACCCCTTCGCGACATTGAAAAAGATATCCCANTCTACCGTCCGAATACGATTTGAGAACCCATCCNCTGAAACCGGAACCATTGGCGTCAAGATACCTTTCCCTCTCTCCATCCTTCAAAAGGGTAAGCTCTTCCGCTTCGGTCGCTTCCTTTAGAATCTTTTGAAGAAAGGCATCCTCATCCAAGGGGTTGTCGATTTCCGGAAAGGAAGGGCTAAGGTTTTGCTCGTCATCACATCCCCCNATGGCGATAAGGAGAAGGGCAGTTAGGATTGGGCGTTTCATTTCTTGATTTTGACGGAGTTCATGCGATAAGGTCAAGGTTCGGAATGATTTCAGGTCAAAATAAAGCGCGATTCAACGGCTTNCTTGTCGTGGCAAAGTCGCATACTACTCCTGATCTAACGCTTCTCACCTAATTAAGGACCATCATCTTGACCTCAACACCCGCATACGCAGCTCAACAAAGGAAATCACTCTTGGAACCTTTTTCGATACGGAGAAGAAAAGTAGGACCAACGGACGTTCGAATCGAAATCGATTATTGCGGAGTTTGCCATACCGATCTGCATTTTGTGAACAACGATTGGGGAATGTCCGAATACCCGGTGGTTCCCGGGCATGAAATCGTAGGCAGAATCGCAGAAGTCGGTTCGCGGGTAACAAAATTCAAGGAAGGTGACTTGGGAGCAATTGGCTGCATGGTTAATTCATGTGGAAAGTGCTCCTCTTGTGAGGATGGTTTAGAACAATATTGCCTCAGGGGCTTCACTGCGACCTACAACAGTCCGACCGAGGATCCCGGAGGTATCACCTACGGCGGTTACTCCAAGGCAATCGTGGCGGATCAAAGTTTTGTCCTGCGAATCCCCGGGAGTCTTTCGTTGGAAGGAACCGCCCCCTTGTTGTGCGCCGGAATCACCACTTATTCTCCGATGAGACATTGGCAAGTTGCATCCGGGATGAAAGTCGGAGTCGTCGGTTTGGGCGGTCTTGGCCACATGGGAGTCAAATTCGCTCATGCCATGGGAGCTCACACAGTCATGGTCACCACCTCCCCCCACAAGGCGGAAGACGCAAGAAAACTGGGAGCCGAGGAGGTCTTGATCTCCTCCGACAAAGAGGCAATGGAAAACCAATTGGGCCAATTTGATTTTATTCTCAACACCATACCGGTAAACCACAGGATTGATCCGTACTTGGATCTGCTCAAGGTGGATGGAACCATGTGCGTCGTAGGAGCGGTCGAACCTTTGGATAAGGTCAACGCCGCCCAATTGATGTTCGGAAGAAAAACCTTGGCAGGTTCCATTATAGGGGGAATTGGGGAAACTCAGGAAATGCTGAACTTCTGCGCCGAAAAAAACATTGTTTCAGACGTCGAGATCATTGCCATCGATCAGATTAATCTCGCTTTCGAAAGATTGATCAAAAGTGAAGTGAAATATCGCTTCGTCATCGATATGAGTACGCTCTGAGCGCTTGCATCCTCGAAACTGGCAGTTTTCCCTGAGGGCACAGAGTTCAAGCGCAGGATACGCAAGTTTGCACTTCCGGAAACGCATCCAATCGATCCTGGGAAATTTCTCCACCGCAAAAGATGCATCTTCCGAACGTATCATTCTCCAACCGGGTCAGTGCGTTGATTACCTCCAACTTCCGCCTTTTCCGTCTGCGCCTTAGTTCAAGAACCATCTGCTGATCCTGCATTGCTTCCATTCTGGACAACCTGCCGAGGCCTTTGTCGGGAGACACCGCTTCAGCCGAGTCTTTGCTTTTTTCCAAGTATTCCTCAATTTCAGACAAAAGAGTCTTCAGTTTATCTCTAAATCGGGCCTTTTCGGATTCGTTCATATTGGATTTCTCATTCAAAGGGAGCGCAAAAGCCCTCCTTCCGTCAACTTAACTTGAAAACCTCTCATCTAAAATGTTTCGAATTTTGAACGTAAGTCTTGATAAAATTCAAGATTCAGGTCATTGTTCCTGTATGAAATCTATCTTACCAAGCATTATCTTTGTTCTCATTTGTAACCTTGCCCTCGCCGATGGTCACGAGGATTGCGCCATGATGAAGGGCGATGCCATTGACCCCGAAGAATTTTCCGAAATCTTGGGTAAGAAGGTCTACTTTTGCTGTGGAACCTGCGTCAAATATTTTGATGCGGCCCCCGCTTACTACATCAAAGCCTTACCCGCTCTTGGAAAACTCTTCAATGATGCGGAAAAGAAACAACTGGGCGTAGACAAGGTTGAATTGCTTGCGCAGCGATACTGCCCGATTTATCCGGAACGTGTGGTCAATCCCGAATCCAAAACCGTCGAATACAAAGGAAAGAAGGTTTATTTTTGGTCATCGAGCGCCATCCGCAGATGGGCTCGCGATCCGGACAAATACTTCAAGGAAGCCATGGACCGAGGTCACCTTCCACAATACAAGTAACCTTGTCCCTTATCTGTTTTACCCAAAGGCCCTGCTTTCCCGGCAGGGCCTTTTCTTTGGGTTCGGAATCATCAAAAAAACTCAAGTTCTTTTGAGCACAACAGCGAAAAGCACTCCTTCCCGACAAGAAACGACCACCTCATCCGAATCGCAAAGATTACTTTGCCCAAGCTTCCCTGTGGCAGAAAGTGATTCACCGCTAAGGTTCCACCTCAAACCTTTTGCAGTGACACCTTTGCAGGGAACCAACGGGAGCAGGCTCAAAGTCGCTCCTTTACGCCCTCGAAGACTCAATGGGCATTCAGGAGTGATTCTCCTGATCCATTCCTCATGGCCGTCAAAGACCACCAACCGCTGCGGATCGATTCGCGAAGCGATCATCAAATTCGTACAGAGGTGATCCGAACGGCCTCCCAATCCACCAAGAATAACAATTTCCTCGGGCGAAGTACGGCTATCCAACCAGTCCAACGCCTTTTCGAAGTCGGTGGTCTCCTGATCGATTATCCGATGAACGGATACCTTGGTTTCCTTGGCCGCCACTTTTTCGAAGGAAGGGAAGGAATCGGCATCACCGATCAGTACCTCGGGAAGTAAACCAGCTTCAGCGAAACACCTCCACCCACCATCGACCGCAATGGAACAGTCGGTTTCCTCGACCCACCATCTGAGAATTTCAACCGACGGCGGTGATCCCGCCAAAACCAAGAGGGCTTTTTTGCAAACCATGTCCAAGCTAGAGAAAAAACCCTCGTTGCTTTTCGCTGATGGGCATTTCCAGTTTTTCCATCACCATCAGCATGTCTTCCCACACCTTTCGCTTACTTGCCTTACTCGGATTATGAAGGAGATAAGAGGGATGATAGGTTACCATAAGCGGGATCCCATTAAACTCGAACCAATTGCCCCGGCAATCGGACAGTCGTCGCTTCGGATCATGACCCAAAAGTCCATCCGTGGCAGTCTTTCCCAAGGCGATAAGAACACGCGGGCCCACAATCTCGATTTGGCTTCTAAGATAAGGCAGGCAAAAATTCATTTCCTCCGGCGTAGGCGGACGATTGCCATAGGCTTGGCCGTGCCTCGGTCTCCAATTTAGAATATTACCCAAGTAAACGGCCTCTCG
>NZLE01000056.1 GCA_002692605.1 Opitutia bacterium | reverse complement strand
CCACTTTCCTGGGGGAAGGAAATCCCATTTGGTCCATACTTGGCTATTGCCACCCTTCTTTACTTGGGCGGTTTGGATCATTGGATTGACCCATGGATGGAAGAAGCTCTTGCCATAGTAAGTAAAAACTACTGAGAGCAAAACTCCTTTTTAGCGTTGAAGAAAAGGCGTCTTGTCGGCAAATTTTGCTCTTTGTCTTTTTACTTTAATCCTAAGCTCCCCAATGAAAAAACTGCTCGTTGCCAATCGAAGTGAAATTGCGGTTCGAATTTTTCGTTCCGCCAGTGAATTGAATTTAAGAACTGTTGCAATCTATGCCGAAGAGGACCGTTTCGGAGTGCATAGGTTCAAAGCGGATGAAGCATACTTGGTGGGAAAGGGCAAGGGGCCGGTTGCCGCATATCTGGATATTGAATCGATCATTTCCATCGCAAAGGAAAAAAGAGTGGACATGATTCATCCTGGGTATGGTTTCCTGTCTGAAAATGCCGATTTCGCAAGAGCCTGTGAGGATGCGGGCATTGTCTTCATAGGCCCTAGGCCCGAATTGCTTGAAAGCATGGGAGATAAGGTAGCCGCCAAAAAAGCCGCGGACGCAGCGGGCGTGCCGACCTTGCCCGCCACTCCTAAGCCTGTCTCCAAACCCGCTGAAGCCTTACGATGGGGAAGAAAGATCGGTTTCCCTCTGATTATCAAGGCTGCCTTCGGCGGAGGTGGTCGNGGTATGAGAGTGGTGCAAAAGGAGGAGGATCTCAAGGATATGCTCGAAGAGGCGCAAGGCGAAGCGGAAAGAGCATTTGGCAATCCGGCGGTTTTTCTCGAGAGGTACGTGGGGCGGGCCAAACACTTGGAAGTGCAGGTCTTGGGAGACCGAAAAGGAAACGTAGTTCATCTGCACGAAAGGGATTGCTCGGTTCAGCGTAGATATCAGAAAGTCGTTGAAGTCGCTCCCTCGATTGGCCTGCCTGACGAAGTCGTGAACAGTTTGTGCGGAGCGGGGGTTGAATTGGCCAACAAGATAGGCTACGACAACGCTGGAACCGTTGAGTTCTTACTGGATCAGGATACCAACGAATGGTTCTTCATCGAAATGAATCCCAGAATTCAGGTCGAACACACGGTGACCGAGCAGATTACAGGAATTGATATCGTTCGCTCACAAATTCTAGTGGCGATGAACCACGGTTTGCACGATAACAAAATTGGCATACCCCAGCAAAATGAAATTCCTCGGAACGGTTGCGCGATCCAGTGCAGGGTCACCACGGAGGATCCGGAAAAGGGGTTTACGCCGGATTACGGAAAGATTCTCAGCTATCGTTCCGCTGCAGGTTTCGGAGTAAGGTTGGATGGTGCGATGGGAGACACGGGGTCGATCATAACTCCCTTCTATGACTCCCTCCTAGTGAAGATAACCGCTTCCGGTCCAAATTTACCTCAAGCCTTGGACCGTATGCACCGAGCTTTGCGCGAAATGAGAATCCGAGGGGTGAAGACTAACATTCCCTTCTTGGAAAACGTCATCAACCACAAGGATTTTGTCGCCGGCAAGGCAACCACCCGAATGATCGACGTGACCCCGAGTCTTTTTAAGTTCAAGGCTAGAAAGGATCGGGCCTCGAAGTTACTGAGCTATCTCGGGGAAGTAATTGTCAATGGGAATCCACAAGTCAAAGGGCGTGCCAGAGTTAGTAATCCATTGCCTTTGATTGAACCGGAATACGATCCAAGGTCCGATCCTCCAAGAGGAACGCGAGATATGCTTCTGGCTCAGGGCCCGGTTAAGTTTTCTCAATGGTTGAGAGACCAGAAGTCTCTTATGGTTACGGATACGACTTTACGAGATGCTCATCAATCTCTCTTTGCGGCTCGCATGAGAAGTTTCGATATGCTGGCGGTTGCCGATTTCATTGCTCGTAGGACATCCGGTTTGTTCAGCCTCGAAATGTGGGGAGGAGCGACCTTTGACACTTGTATGCGCTTCTTGGGAGAATCCCCCTACGAGCGCTTGCGCACTCTGCGTGAAAAAATACCCAACGTTCTCTTTCAGATGCTCCTTCGGGGATCAAACGCCGTGGGTTATGCGAATTATCCCGACAATGTGGTGCGCGAGTTTGTGGTTCATGCTTCGCAGGCAGGAATGGATGTCTTTCGAATTTTCGATTCTCTGAATTATCTGCCCAATCTCAAAGTGGCTATGGAAGCGGTGAATGAGCGAACCTCTTCGTTGTGCGAGGCGGCTGTTTGCTTCACCGGCGATTTCACCGACTCGAGTGAGGAGAAATACACGCTCGATTATTACGTTCATCTCGCCAAGGAACTTGAAAAGATGGGAGCGCATATCCTTGCCATCAAGGATATGGCTGGGCTTTGCCACCCCGTGGCAGCCAGTCGTCTCGTCAAAGCGTTGAGGAATGAAGTGGGAATCCCCATTCATTTTCATACCCATGATTCCAGCGGCATCGCTTCGGCCTCTGTACTCAAGGCGGCGGAAGCAGGAGTCGATGTGGTCGACTTGGCCATTTCTTCGCTTTCCGGTTGCACAAGTCAGCCCAATCTCAATTCGGTTGTTCATGCATTGAGGAACGCGCCGAGATCCACAGGCTTGGACGTGCAGGCTCTCAATGAACTTTCGATCTATTGGGAAGCGGTTAGGCAATACTATTCTCCTTTTGACACGTCCCCTCCCTTCGGAAGCGCGGAAGTGTTTTCTCATCAGATGCCCGGCGGGCAGTATACCAATTTGCGAGAGCAAGCCACCTCGCTTGGTCTTGGCAAAAGGTGGCCCGACGTCGTTAAAACTTATGAGGAAGTCAACGCATTGCTCGGAGACGTCGTAAAAGTGACGCCTAGCAGCAAGAGCATTGGCGATCTTGCGATCTTCCTCATCACCAAGGGAGTCAAACCCGAGGATTTGGTGAACCTGCCCTCTGAGACCGGATTTCCCCAATCCGTAATCGATCTGGTATCAGGAAATCTCGGACAGCCCAAGGGCGGATGGCCCAAAGCCGTTCAAAAAGTCATTTTGGNTAAGCAGAAGCCTTTGCGTGGACGCCCGGGCGCTTCGGCACCCAAGGTTGACTTGAAGAAGGAATCCCAATCCCTGAAAAAGAAGCTCGGCTCCCGTTATACGGATGATGATTTGTTTTCCTCCCTGATGTATCCTCAGGTTTACAATGAATTCCAGGATTTCAAAAAGAAATATGGAGACGTCTCCGTTTTGCCTACTACGGCATACTTTCACGGTTTGGAGCCGGGTGAAGAGATCTCCATTCGGATCGAAGAGGGCAAAACCCTCTTCATCAAGCTTTTGCATGTGGGTGATCCGGATGAAAAGGGTATTCGGTCGCTCACCTTTGAATTGAATGGCAAAGCCCGAACCACCATGGTGCAGGACAAATCCGTCAAGGGTGATTCCAAAGCTCGGGAAAAAGCCGATCCCTCGAACTCCAAGCACGTGGCCGCCCCAATTCCCGCTATGATCAGCAGTATCGCGACAAGTGTTGGAAAGACGGTTGNGAAGGGAGACAAGATCGCGGTGCTTGAGGCGATGAAGATGCAAACCACGCTCTACGCCTCTTCCGACGGAACCGTTGATGAGATTCTTGTCAAGGTCGGNGACTCGGTGGAATCCAAGGATTTGATTGCTCGTCTCAGATAACTTCCTAAAGTTTNCCCGCGACCATCCGACTATAAGNGTGTNATGCATACGCGCGGAAAAAGTCGAAGCTACGACCAGCCATTGGTCTGGGTCCGAGCAATGGCCTTACTGGGGCTATCTTGCACTGCTCAAGCCAAGCAGCTTTATGTCCCGGAACCCGCATTGGAGAGAGCTTTGTGTCAAGCCCTGTCCGTTGACCGAGAGAATCTTACGGAATCTTTGGTTGCCCAAAAACTCAGATTTCTGGAAGTCAACGACGCTCAGATCAGAAATCTTCAAGGCTTGGAAGGCGCGGTCAATTTGGAAACCTTGGTTCTCAAGGACAATCTCATCCAGGATCTCAGTCCTCTCTCTGAATTAGCCAATCTGAGAAANCTGGATTTGGCCGGTAACAGNATATCGAGTCTGCAGGATTTGATTCCCTTGTCGCGTTCCAAAATGGAAAGAAGGGCTTTTGAAATCCAATCCTCTCTGAAGGATTACAAAACTCCCAAGGATCAAATTCCCGGAATGGTTTTGGAGCTTTCGGAACTTGTTCAAAGACTGAAGAAAGGGGCTTGGTCTCTCGGTGTCTTGGATCTTTCGCGGAATCGTTTGCTGGGAATGACAGGGATAGAACACCTTACTCTTTTGGAGCACTTGAACGTGTCGGAAAATGCATTGATTGACTTGGAGGGAATAGGCAAATTGAAACGCCTAGTCACTTTCTATGCGCAAGTTAATCAACTCGGTAGAGTGGAAAGCTTTGAGGACGAAAACAAAAACAGACAATATGATCTGGGAGAAACCATTAACGATGAGAGTGGAAACGGAAANCGAGACGTGGATCCATTGGTTGAACTTCAATCCCTTCCAAGTTTGGTGAACCTCCATCTTTACGGAAATTTGATCCAGACGACAAAATCGATGGGCAATATGCCGAAGCTTCAGGTTCTTTTGCTTGGCGGGAATAAGATTCAACAGTTAGAGGGCATTNCGGGGTTTCCCAATTTNAAGCGTCTCTCCCTTTCGGACAACCGATTGAATGATTTGACCGGGATAGAGAACCTTTCTTCCTTGGAATATTTGTATTTGGTCGAAAACCGAATTTGCGATCTTCGTCCGCTGGCCAAACTTCGTAAGGTTCGAGAGTTGAGATTGCAGAGAAATCAATTTTTCGAAATCGACCCTCTCGCTAAAATCGAAGATTTGGAGGTTGTCTTGTTATCCAATAATTTGGTTTTCGACCCTACGCCGCTCCTTCAGTTGAAGAAGCTCCGCAAGCTCTCCCTCTCAGGAAATTGTATGGTTTTGGAGCAAGAAAGAACCGATGATTTCCTAACGCAGTTGCGCTTGCAAGGCATCATGAGCGTGGTGGGGGAGCAAAAGGAAAGGTCTCTCTTGGTTGAAAATTTGGTTTCGTCGCTTATCGGACATCCCAACTCAAACCAGAAATTGGGAGATTATTTGGAAGCGAACGGATACTTTAGGTTAATGGATTTCATTGAGGATTCCGCTATCGCCATGGAAGACAAGTCCCTGGCTTATTCGACTTGGGAGTCTTGCCTTAAGTCGGGAAAAGCCTTGGAGGAGGTTCCCTTTCCTTCGAAATAGGCTTTGGGGTTTAGCTTTGCAAATAGAGTAAAGTTGCCAAGATTACCGTTACAATAAAGCAAAGCAGGTAGAAAAGACCTTTGAAGAACCTTTGAACGGCATACGATCGCACGATTCCGTCAATCAGCCGGTAGTACTCTTTTTTCCATTTTCGGCTGATCAGCTTCTTCTTGCTTTTTACGTAACTCGAATCTGACTTTATCATGGGCAAGTGGAAGAATTTCTTGGTTCCTCCTTTACAGTTTGCAGACAATTTCATATTGACCGAGTACCGTATATGTCAATCAAGCAAAGGACCATTCGCCTCGAGCGATCGATTAAGGGCAAGTCCCTTCACACCGGAGAAGACGTCACGCTCACCTTGAAACCCGCGGATGCGAATGAGGGGTTTGTCTTTCGTCGAGTGGACTTGTACGGGAAACCGGAAATTCGNCCGTTTGCCTCGAACGTAACGGAGTTGGTTCGCAGCACTACGATTTCCAACGGGAATGCTAAAGTTCATACGATTGAGCACGTTTTGAGCGCCTTGGCCGGTTGTGGCATCGACAATGCCGTCATTGAGCTCGATGCGAGCGAACCTCCCATTTTGGATGGTTCGGCGAGGCCTTTCGTAAATCTCATTTTTGAGGCAGAACCCATCGAGCAAGAGGAGGATCGGTCCTTTTTTGAATTGAAGGAGGCGGTTTCCGTGACCTCGGGGAATCGTTCGATGATCGCTTTGCCTCACGACGGTTTTCGCATCACCTGCACCTCGGCGGATGATCGCGGAAGCCATGTGCAACACCTTTCCGTCGATCTTGATCCCGAGACTTTTGTCGCTCAAGTGGCTCCGGCCCGAACCTTTACCCTTTATGAGGANATAGAGGAGTTATTGAAACTGGGAAAAATTAGAGGTGGGAGTTTGGACAGCGCAATCGTCATAAAGGGGGATAAGATTCTTTCCAAGGAACCGCTCCGTTTTGAGGATGAATTCGTGCGCCACAAGATTTTGGATATTGTCGGTGACTTGAGTCTGCTCGGCAAACGGCTTCGCGCCCATATCATTGCGGTTCGTCCAGGTCACTCTCTGAATTCGGATCTGACTTCCAAACTTCACGAAGTGATGTCGAAGAAAGAATCGAAAAAAACCGGGTCTTCCGATGCGGATTCTTCCAAATCGTTTGTCTTGCCCGATGAAACCGAATTGGACGTCAGAAGAATCTTGGACGTTCTGCCTCACCGCTTTCCCTTTGTGATGATCGACCGGGTGGTTTCCATCGAGGGTAACGAATCCCTCACTGGAATCAAGAACGTCAGCATAAACGAACCGTTTTTCCCCGGACATTTTCCCGGTCACCCCGTTATGCCGGGCGTTCTGCAATTGGAAGCCATGGCTCAAGCTGCTGGCATCCTTCTTCTTCGGAGAGGTTCGGCTGAAGGTAAAGTCGCTTTTTTCATGAGCGCTGACAAAGTGAAGTTTCGTAAACCCGTTGTACCTGGCGATCAGCTCCTGATCACGGCCAAACTCGAGAAGGTCAGAGGTAACAAATTGGCCACGGCAAGCGTGGAATGCAAGGTTCGCGAGCAGGTTGTTTCTTCGGCAAGTCTGATGTTTTCGCTTTTGGATGCCAAGGATGCCGGATAGTGAGCGTAGAAATTCATAGTTCTGCAATCGTCGACCCCAAGGCGCAGTTGGGAGAAAACGTGGAGGTGGAAGCATTTTGCATGATCGGTCCGAACGCATGCATTGGAGACGGTTCCAAAATCTTCCATCATGCGACCGTCGAGGGGCGAGTGGTTATGGGAGCGGGCAATCAGGTTCATTCTTATGCGACGATTGGAGGATTGACGCATGACTTGAAGTACAAGGGTGGAAATCCCGGTTTGAAGATCGGAGATGACAACGTATTTCGGGAGTACGTCACCGCTCACGTGGCTACGGACCCTGCGGACGAAACCATCATCGGTTCCCAAAACGTTTTTCTGGCATACAGTCACGTTGCGCATGATTGCATTGTCGGAGACAGCTTGGTCATGAGCAGTCATTCCGCCCTTGGAGGACACGTTCGGGTTGGAGATTGCGTAAACGTCGGTTGGGGGGCTGGAGTACATCAGTTTTGTCGATTGGGCAGGCATTCCATGGTCTCGGCATGCTCCAAGCTTGTCCAGGACGTACCTCCCTTCATGTTGGCGGACGGATCTCCGGCGGAAGTTCGTTCCATCAACAAGGTGGGGATGGAGAGGTCTGGCTTTTCCAACGACGAAATCGAAGTGGCCCGGGGTGTCTTCAAGAAGCTTTTTAAGGGAGATATGAATCGAAGCCAGGCAATCGAATATCTGGAAAAGGAGTTCTCATGGAAAGAAAACGAGATCACTAAGGAAATCATTGCATTCGCGCAGTCCAGTGAACGTGGACTTGCCTGAATTCCGCTAAGCTCGTTTTTCGCTTTCGAAGGAATCAGCCAGAGATTTTAGAATTTCCCAAGAATAGATTCCCGTGTTGTGACCGTCGCTGAAGCGTAAACGCAAGGCATAGTTTCCAATTCGTACAAAGTCCAAGATCCGAACTTTGGAGAAATCGGATTCAGCGCTTCCGCCTGAAATTCTTCCAAAAATATCCTTTTCTCCCGCTTGTTCGGCGCTTGGAGAATGAAGACGAAGATAGGAACCCTCGATGAAACACTCCTCTCCGCTTTCCCAAGCCAAAGCCAAGTATTTCCCAACAACGGCAATTTCTTTGGGCGCTTGCAAATGCCCTAAGGGGTTCGGGTTATACGAAAGAATCCAGGCTGTTGCCTGCGGAAGGAGGATTCGAAGATTGCGAACCACTTCGATAGTAAGGATCCAAGACTTCGTTGTTGTAAGGTCTGCTGAAATCTTCGGCAATTTCAGCGGCTTGATCGAATTCCTCGGTTTCCTCGCGAATCAATTCTTCCTGAAGGTCCTTGTCCTCGAGTTCGCGGTCCAAACTTCTCTCATCCCAATATTTGTCATTATGCAATTGATTGGGCGCGGGCTCGTTGGGCAGGGCAGTGGGTTCAACCACCTCCCAGTCGGGGTCCCTCGTCGGGTCGATGCCTGCGTCATCCACATGATCGACACTGTCCGGGGGGAGACCCGGTTTCTGACGAAGTGAGTCGGAAGTTTGCTGTTGATCGTTTTCGGACAACGAACCGGATAATTCGTAAGCTTCCGAAGATTGGGTGACTCGGTTTTGATTGTCTTCCCCAACCGCCGGAACATCAAGGTCGGATTGCTCCTCTCGACTCAGTTGCCTTTCGCGCGCCGCATGATCATTGATTTGGGATATACTGTCGCTGTTGGATAGGTCCATTTCAAAAACTTGGATCAAATCGGAGAAATTAGCAAATCCAAAGGAAATGCCGTATACGGTTAAAACTTCTGAAGCTAGGATATTTTCGTTGATCGAAGGAATAATTTAATACATTATACAAGCATCATGCCTAGAGAATCCGTGATCATCGAGTGCACTGAAGCGCGTAAGGAAGGAAAGCCACCTTCTCGCTACATGGCGTCCAGAAACAAAAAGCTGCAGACCGACCCGATCGAAAAGAAAAAATACAATCGATTTCTCCGTAGGCATACCTTGCACAGAGAAATCAAGAATTGATCAAGAGATTCGGACAAGGTCCGCCAGGCTATTGGCAATCGAGTCGAAAGCCTTGGTTGAGTTCCCTTCCGGATTTGATACGACCACGGGAATACCGTGATCGCCACCCAAACGGATTTCCTCATCGATTGGCACTTCTCCCAAAAAACCGGTTTTAAGAGCCTGGGCCGTAAGAGGACCGCCACCTTGCCCGAAGAGAAAGCTTTTCTCTTGAGTGTCAGGGTTGAGCAGGTAACTCATATTCTCCACAACTCCCAAAATCGGAACGTTCACTTTTTCAAACATGCGGGCTCCACGCCTGGCGACGTCCATGGCTGCCTTTTGTGGGGTTGTGATGATGATCGCCCCATCCAAGGGGAGGATTTGGGCGAGAGACAACTGGGCGTCTCCAGTACCGGGGGGCAAGTCAATCAAAAGAACGTCAAGATCTCCCCATTCCACGTTTTCGGCAAACTGTTGAATGGTTTTCATGACCATTGGACCCCTCCACACAACGGGAGTTTCCTCATCCACCAACAAGCCCATTGACATTAGTTTCACCCCATAGCTTTCCACTGGAGCCAGAAAATTTTCTCTCAGGATTTGAGGTTTTTCACTTGCTCCGATGAGGAGGGGTACGGAAGGGCCGTAGACGTCGCAATCCATCAAGCCCACTTTAAGAGTTTCTCCCGTTTCCGCTTCATGGTTGGATAAGGCGCAGGCAAGGTTGACCGCCAAAGTTGATTTGCCCACACCGCCTTTCCCACTGGCAACGGCGACGATTTTCTTGATTCCGTCAAATGCTTTAGGGCTTTCATCCTGAGCAGCTTGGGATCCGGCCCCGTCCGTTGTTTTTTTGACAACGATTCCAACCTCGACCTCATCAATCAAGTCGGAGGCAAGGAGGCATTGTTCAACGGAATTTCTTATGCTTTGGGGTAGGGTGGGTTCGGAACTGGACAATTCCAACTTTACCGAAGCCATGCGATTCTCCAGCGTCGCTTTGCTCACTAACCCGAAGGATACGATATCTCTGCTGAATCCGGGATATTTGATCTGTTTGAGAAGGGAGATGATTTGTTCGTCCATGAAAAGAAGAGCTTACCAAAAGCGATGAATGATGAATGATGAAAGAAGCCACCGATGTTACTCATCCTAGGGCCTATGGCAAATAAATGAGAAAAGTGTTGCGTTTGCGCTTGCCCGAACTCGGTAGATTTGAAAGGTGGAAGTATGGATGTGGACAGGATTGGATCGTGCGGGATTTTGAGTGCCCGAATCATTGCAACTACAGCGAGGATGGGTCTTTTGATCTTTTTTTTGGCGCTTTGCGTAAGGCAAGGTCTTGGTCAAGGGGCCTCCACCATCATTTTGGGACCGATCGAGGGCGAGTTGGAAAAGAAACAGATCGCTCTGGATCTGGGTACGACCTCCCAGTCAATCGTTCCTATCATTTCCAAGGCAATTGCGGTTCATGGCGGTCTGCGCCTTGCCTCACCCAAGCAAAGCCAAGTTTCGTGTTCCTTTTCCCTGATCGACGGAAATCGAATTTCCGTTGGTTTGTCCAAGGGCAACCCCAAACAAAAGGTGAAGGAATTGTCAGCCGACGGATCTTCTCTGGAAGCGTCCGTCTTATCGGCATGCGATCGGATGGTTGAGGCTCTTCTGGGCACTCCGGGCTTTTTCTCCGGACAACTCTGTTTCCTTTCGAACCTTTCCGGCAAAAAGGAAATCTTCACTTCGAATTCCCTGATGACCTCGGCTCGACCTCAAACCTCCTACGGAAAAATAACCTTTAATCCGAGTTGGGACAACACTGGCAGGGGAATTTTCTTCACCAGCAACCGCAAGGTTTTCAACAACGTCTACCACTTGGATCTGACTAGTAGAAAAGTCTCTACCATTGCCAATTACCGTGGAAACAATCTTCGAGCGGTGCAAAACCCAAGATCCTCCCAAATTGCCTTGATTCTTTCGACTACCGGAAATCCCGAAGTGTGGTTGGCCGCAAACCCTCAGGCCAAACCTCAGCGACTGACTCGAAACAAAAGCAACGAGTCCGGTCCCTCCTGGTCTGCCGACGGAAGGCGTCTGATCATTACTTCGGACAGTCGGGGAAAGCCCCAGATTTACGAAGTTTCGCTCTCTACCGGAAGATTGAGCCGCATTGCCACGAACATCAGTTCTCACTGCACCGAAGCCTCTTGGAATCCCAAGGACGGTAACCGTTTCGCCTTCACCGCCGCAGTGGGTGGAGGGTTTCAAGTGTGCGAATACAGTTTCGCCACGCGGACGAGTAAAATACTTACCAAGGGTCCGAGAGATGGTATGCAACCCTTTTGGGCCAATGATGGCAGACACTTGTATTTCACGGAGAGATCCGCTTCCGGCCATACCCGCATCATGATTTTGGATACCGAATTCGATGAGGCAAGACCCATTGCCTTGCACGATTCCAATTTCGGAAGCTGTTCCCAAGTCAGTTTTCGATATCCCGGTTAAGGTCGCTTTTTCCTCGCTCAACCCGCTGGCTTTCATCTAGGAAGAAAGTTGTGTTGATACGCATTACTCTTTCACTCCTGCTTCTTGGAATTCCTCTGGGTTTAAAAACAATTTCTGCCGAGAAGATTAGGCTTCTGCTCAAATCCGGTGGAAGTGTGAGCGGTCTTGAAATTAAAAGAAACGCCCAATATCATTTTATTGACCTAGGCTTTGACGTGCTGAGGGTTCCGGTTGCAGATTGCGCAAAAGTCGAACGGATCGATTCCAAAGCTGCTTCAGTTTCTCAAAGTAGTCCTCACCTTTATCGCGAGAAAGCGAATGGTTTGTCTCGTGGATTAAAGGATTTGGTCGATGAGTTGGGCGAAGCGGTGGTGATGATCCGTACGCCGATCGGATTGGGTTCGGGTTTTCTGATTCATCCGGACGGTTATGTGGTAACCAACGATCACGTGGTCGCCGGCGAACGCAAGATTTCCATCACTCAATTCAGTCAATCCGGAGAGGAATTGCTTAAAAAGAACTTTGATAACGTAAGAATTGTGGCTACTGGGGGAAACCTGGATTTGGCCTTGTTGAAAATTGAAGGGNAGGGGGCNAGTGGTTTTCCGGTTGTTCCCCTGGGTCGTTCGATTGAGTTGAATCAGGGAGAGAGAGTTTTCGCAATTGGCAGTCCTTTGGGTCTTGAAAGGAGCGTTTCGGAGGGTATCGTGAGTTTGCGAAACCGAATTATCTCCGATCGCATTCACATCCAAACAACCGCCGAAATTAGTCCGGGAAACTCCGGAGGCCCTTTGTTTAATTACCGTGGAGAAGTGGTTGGAGTGAACAACATGAAAGTCGTTTCTCAAGGCGCCGAGGGTTTGGGATTCGCAATTCCCGTTCAAACCCTCAAGACTTTTTTGGAAAATCGGGATGCATACGCCTTTGATCCCAGAAACCCCAATGCTGGCTTTCGTTACCTTTCACCTCCCACCACCTCCAAACCCCCTCAAACCCAATGAAAAACCTCCGTCCTCTCGCTTTTTTCTTCGCTTCGTTCTTGTTCCCTTTCCCGAATTCATGGGCTTCGGACACACCCATGATGTCCGAATATTTACCGGCCGACAGCTTATTTGCTTGGGAAATTGATGATTTGGCTAGTTTTAAGGAGGACCTTTCCGAGTGTCCATGGGGGGAAGTGGCGGATTTCCCCGCATGGATAAAAATGCGGGATTGGATGACTGAGAAATGGGAGGACGAATTATCNAAATCCAAGGAGAAGGGCATGCGGGGGGCGGAGGACTTTTACGAGCAGGTTTATCTGCCGATGTACGAATCCATGAATGGTGGATTGGCCATGGCTATCGGGCAAATCGAAAAAAGCTTTAAAAGCGAACTTCTGAAGTGGGAAAACGAAAACGGAGGGAAAGCAAGGTGGAGGGCCCGCAGTTTACCTCAGGTAACCCTTCTTGCGCAAAGCAGTCTTTCCGAAGATGAATTTGAGGAAATCATCGATTCGATGAGTAATTGGATTAAGAGCAACCAAAGGATTCGGACCGTGATGGAAAAATCGCTGGTTGCGGGTGTGCAAGTGCATTGGGTTGGAAATGCCAAAAACGAAGAACTGACTAAGATATCTCCAAAGGACACCATGATTGCCTTTGCTTTTCACAATGGCATGATCCTGGCGCTGACGGGAGGGGAGGATCACGTGGAAGAAACCATTCTCCGCCTTCAAGGAAAATCCAAGGATTCCAGTCTGGCTGATTCCGTTTCCTTTCAGGATTCCTTCGATGAGATTGAAAAGGGGCAAGCGCGGGCATTCCTTAACTTCAAAAAGATTTTTTCCCTCGATAAGCAAATGGAGAAAGTGAAGGGCTTCGAAATCCCCGAAAATCCATTTGGAGTGANCATGCAAGGACTGATCGATGGATTAGGTTTTAAGGGACTGGATCATCTTGCCATGCAGGTTGATTTGAAGGACAAGGGTTTCTTCGTCTCTCAGGGACTTTTCATGAACGAACGCGAGGGTATGCTCGCCATGTTGAAACCTGTTGATGCGGAGGCGGAGTTGTATGATTTTTGTCCGAAGGACGCATTCTCAGNCTCAAGCGTTCGTTTCGATCTCGCTGAGATTTGGCCCATTCTCGAAAAGACCCTCGCGAGCATCAGTCCGGGCCTGGGACTTTTGGTCAATGCTCAAATTCAGGCCTTTGAGGATCAGGCCAAGCTTTCTCTCCGCAAGGATTTGTTTGGTTCCCTGGGAGATGAAATGCTCAGTCTTTCCTACTTGAACCAANCCNTATCCGGGGAGAAGGATTGGGAGAACCCGAGTTCAACGATTTACGCTCTTTCCTTGAAGGATTCTCAGTTATTCGACCGTACTCTTCGTTCTTTGTTCGATTCCGTCACGCAAGGGAGCGAGTTGTTCGAGGAAAGAGAGCACCAAGGGGTTTTGGTGCGCTCCATGCGTGGTCTGGAGGGTATGGGCATTTCACTGAGTTATGCGGTTTCCGATCAGTGGTTGCTTCTGTCGATGGGAGAGGATCAGTACCTGAATCAATTGATTAACCGGATGAAAAGATCGAAAGCTCCGCTATGGGAGGAGCCGCACCTGCGCGAGGCGTTGGATATTCTGCCCTCGCGAGTCCGCCAGATCGACTACGTTAACCTGAGTCAGATGTTCCCCTTTTTCTCATCCATGCTCGGNACCTTCAAGTCGGACATGGATATGAAGATCGATATGGAGTTGAGTCCCTCGGATTTCGGAGACTTTCCCTATTTCATGTTGGGGTGGTCTATGGATCGTGAGGAGGGAATGATTTCCAAGGTCGGACTCTTTCCCATACGGAAGTGAGATGGGTTGATTCAATGGTTGCTGGGATCACGCCCGGTCTTGTCGCTCTTTTCCTTTTTGTCCTGCCTCTAGTTGGNAAAAAGAACGAGTCGGTCCGTTTATCTTCACCCGAAGTTCACTTGGCGGGTTGGAATGCAAGGTGCCTGAATCATGCCGACCTAAACGGGGACGGCTTGCAGGATTTGGTGTACTTTAACCTGGACCGCTCTCGAATCGAAATTCTGTATCGGTGCAGGGANGGAGAGACNCCTCCTCGGGTTCGACCCGTCGAACGCGACCGTTGGGAACCCGTCTTGGAAGACGCACCCTATTTGAAGGAAAGAATCTTTGTTGCCGGTAACCTAACTTCCTTGGCAATCGGAGATTTGAATCGGGACGGACTCCACGATTTGGTTCAAGGGAGTCCTGAAGACGGTGTCTTCGTTCACTTTCGCGAAAGCAATTCCACTTGGAGCGAACCCGTGTCCTTGGAAACGGGAAAGATACGACCGTTTTCCAAGAGCTTGCGCATACCCGCGGCAAGACCCGAAGATTCGGCCGCTCTTTTCCTTTTTACCTCGGATGGTCTGGAAAAGTTGGTCTTCGAGGATGGGAAACCCTCCTATCCCTCCACTTTGGCAAGGGAGGATGGGAAACGGGCCTATGGCACCGAACTTTCCGANGTGGATGGAGATGGGATTCCGGACTGGATGTATTTGGTCCCAGAGGACGAGGATTCTCTCAAACTCAGGTTAGGTCATGAAAAAGGGTTTGGGCCCGAATCTTCCTTCGATCTCAAACTGTCCTCTTTTCCGATTCCCTTGTTTTCGAAATCCTCCGATGGCAGGCAGCGATTTTGTTCCATTGACGCGGTTTCCAACGAAGCCCTGGTTTTTTCCTTTGAGAAGCGGACCAAGGAGAACTTCTCGNCCGAGCTCAAGGTACGGAGCTATGATTTGTTTTCCGAATCGAACAAGCAAGCCGCTTGGGCCATGGATGATTTTGACGGCAATGGAATATCCGACCTTGTGGTCACCGATTCTTCACTTGGAGAGCTTCTTTACTTGTCTGGTAAGCCCAATGGCCAATTCGGCTCGGCCAATGAAGTTCCCTCCCTGAGAGGGATTTCAGCGATTCATTCCGTCAGACGAGGAGGCAAGCGTGGCCCAAGTCTGCTTATTCTCAGCCGAGATGAGGAAGCCTTGGGTTTGGCGGATTTTGATTCGCAGGGATTTTTCAACTTCCCACAAATGCTGCCCAATCGTGGTTCTCCCTTGCTCGCTTGTACGACTGACTGGGATTCGGATGGGGTGGATGAAATTCTTGCGGTTACGGAGGATGATTCCGATTTCTTTCTTGAAACCTGGAAGTTGGATGATGGCGGAAAGCCCCAAAAGCTCTCCGAACTTGAGTTGAAGGATTGGAGCAGAGAACCCGCCGGTCTCTTCNCCTGTCACCTCAATCGGGATGGGATCATGGATTTGTTCGTCCTCTCCGGTCGGGACGCTCCAACCCTGCTACTNGGAAATTCATCCGGTTCTTGGGAGGAAGTGGCCCAGGATTCGGTGGTTCGAAAAAGTTTTCTCAAAGGGGCGGGTCCGAGCCGTTTGGGTTTATCAAAAAAAGCGAACTCCAAAATGGATGAGATTTTGATTTGCGGAAAGGGCTTCGTTCGTTCGGTGATTTGGGATTCGAATGATTTCAAAGTGACCGATCAGTTCAATTCCTCCGATCAGGGGGGCGACTTGTCNATTCCCCAATGGTTGGATACGGACGGTGATGGAAAAAAGGAGCTNTTTGCCTTCCATTCCGAAGGATATTGGGAGAGGCTCACCGAATCCAACACTCGGGGCGGAACGAAAACCGGGGNCCAGGGAAGCATGAANAAACCGATCCGTTCGTTTGTTTTGAAGTCCGGCNAGCGGGAAACCCTTGCCTCCATGGGATCCAGCGGATTTCAGTTGCTGTCTCAGTCTCTTCCGAGTGATTTGTCTGTGAAAGTCGAAGCCCGTCACCTTACTGACCTTCCCGGTATTCGTTACAGTGGAATCGATTGGGGCGATTTCAACGGCGATCAGCAAGCGGACCTAGTTTGCCTGGACGGTCGCAGGAACCTTCTCGAATTCCTCTCCTTCGATTCCGAATCTCAGGAGCTTTCGAGTGTCCTGCATTTTAGGACCTTCGAAAAGAATATGCATTACCAAGGCAAGAAAGGGGGAGCGTACGAACCAAGGGAAGGATTGGTCATCGATTTGGACGGTGACCGCTTGGATGATCTCGTCTTCCTGGTCCATGACCGCTTGTTGTGCTATTATCAAGTGGGAGGGAAGGGAAAGTGAGAATCCTCGTTTTGGGGGACGTGGTGGGAAGGCCNGGAAGAAATTTTCTCGCCGAACGTTTGCCGGGAGTGCGTTCGGATTTGTCNGCAGACATGATCATCGCCAATGGAGAAAATGCTGCGGGAGGAGCCGGGATCACCGGCAAGACGGCGGAGGAATTGAAAAAAGCGGGAGTGGATGCCATTACTCTCGGNGATCACGTTTGGGATCAGAAGAACTTCGAGAATGAAATCAATCAGTTGCCATTCGTCTGTCGTCCAGCGAATTTGCCGCAATCCAATCCAGGCAGGGACCACCTGATTGTGGAGGTATCCGGTCTTCGCGTGGGTGTCCTTACGGTCTTGGGNCGTAGCTTCATGGGNCCCAANGTAACCTGTCCGTTCGCCACCGCTACCCGCTTGGTCGAAGAACTTGGCTCCAAGACCGATAGCCTGATCGTGGAAATACATGCCGAAGCGACTTCGGAGAAGGAGGCCATGGGATGGCATTTGGATGGCAAGGCAACTTTGGTTTTTGGNACCCACACGCACGTTCCCACAGCAGATGGTCGTATTCTAANGGGTGGAACCGCCTATCAATCGGATTTGGGAATGACCGGGCCAAGAGAATCCGTTCTTGGCCGTGATATTGACGCGTGCTTGGGTCGCTTTTTGGATGGTATGCCTCGCAAATGCCCCGTTGCCGAAGGGGATGTGGGCTTGCAGGGTTGCTTGGTCGAGACTGCGGAATCCAACCCCTTGTTACCTCAATCCTTCGAGCGGATTGAGATTCGATAAGATAACGGACTGAAACCGGTTATCTGCGACCGCCCAAAAGACCCAGTTTATGGGCCCAGTACAAGAGGGTGAGCAACGAAGTTATNAATGCGGCGACGTAGGTCATGGCGGCTGCATTTAGAACTTTCCTGGCTCCATCGAGTTCTTTCTCCGTGACGTAATTACCCTGTTTGAGGCAGACCAAGGCCCGCTTGCTGGCATCGAATTCAACGGGAAGAGTGACTAAAGTGAANACGGTGGTGCATCCGAAGAGCAAGACCCCAAGCCAAGCAAGAGTGGAACCGGTTGCGGAAGCCGCTCCACCCATGAAAAATGCGAGAATAATGACAAAAGTCGAAATTCCACCTCCAAAATTGGCAACCGGTACCCATGCGGATCTGAATTGAAGCATGGAATAGGATTTCGCATGCTGAATGGCGTGCCCGACCTCATGAGCGGCAACTCCGAAAGCCGCCATGCTGTTGGAGTCGTACACAGGTTCGCTCAATCTGAGAACTTTGGTTCTGGGGTCGTAATGATCGCTGAGTTCGCCGGGNATTCTTTCCACNTTAACGTCGCGGATATTGTTANCTTCGAGAATGCTNCGGGCGATGTCCGCTCCGGTCATGCGGGATCGGGTGGTGTATTGACTGTACTTGCGAAAGCGGCCTTTNGTGATGGTTGAAGCGTAGAGGCTTAGCCCGAACCCGATTCCGATGACTANAAGATAGAGAGGATCAAAAATCATAATGATGCTGTGTCAGATTATCTATTGAAGCGTAACCAAAACATACCATTGTTTGGTTGTTTGGCAAGAAACCAAGGATTCAAATTCCGACGCTTATCCTTAAAACTGGAATCAAGCTACTCGGAAGGCTTTGTTCCGACCCAATCGAACGGCCTCTACTTCTTTTCGTAGGCCTTGTGAAAGGAAAGGATACTTTCCTTCAGCTTCTTGGAGTGTTCGGCGTCCAAATTCTGTTTGCATTTCATAGCCGCGACCATGACGGCGTGCGCTCCCTTCAATTGCGTTTCGTAGTCCTTGTCGGTCGCCTTGATGCGCTGAATCATAAAATATTCGGCAATGATCTTTTGAATGTTGGTTGCATGGGCTTCCTTGGTCGCTACCCAGCGGGACAATTGCTGATGGGACAAAGCGTCCTCCTTGTCACTCAGTTCCGCAATCAACTTGGACGCCTTTTCGATGGTGGTTTGGTCTTCGAGCATTTGTTCGAAGCGAAGCTGGTCNGTGTAAACGCCACAGGGGACNTGGCAATGTCCGAANAGCTGTTTGGAGGCGAGGGCCGTTAGAAGANTGAGGAAAAAGAAGGTTTTGGATTTCATGATCGATGTGGTGGTTGGAAATAAAATAAAAGTTGAAGATACTAANAAATGAAAAGTTTTCTTGTCTGCCAAGCAAAAGCATTCGGGGAAGGAAGATTTGAAAAGAAACCCTGAAAGGTACGGGCGTTCGGATCTTTGGTACATTGGGCTCAAACGGATTATGTTGGAAATTGTATAATTGGACAAATCCTGATTNCTGGCTTACTCCGCAACAAGAGGGAATCACAAACAAGAAAATCATAGCTTTTCGAAGCCGCGTTCGCTAAGTTTGTCGCAAGCTTATGGCAAAACGNGGTGAAACCATTGTTCTTCAGGCGAGCCGAAGATACAAACTTTGGCTCNCCTCCTTTTGTCTGCTTTGCCTTTTGTTGATGGGAATCTTCTATCTAAGCCCCAAAGGCGGTCCAATCTCGATGATTCTTTTCTGGCTCTTGTTCGTTGGTATCCTGGGATTGGTCAATTGCACCCGTAGTGGGGATATCGTGCTCACAGCCAAGTACCTGGAGTCAGGCATCTTCTTTCGTAGGCGATTTCCTTGGGACAAGATCACGGAGGTTTGGACAGGANATGAACATATTTGGTGGAGTGGCAAAACCGTCAATGNAAAGAAGGAAANGACCTGTAAGAATCAGTTTGATCATTGGGGGCGACAGTGCAAAAGCAACCGGAAGCAAGTTTCCAAGGATCTGGCGGTCGAATGGATTGAAAAAATCCGCTCGGTCGGNTCGGAAGAAGAACGAAAACAGCTNATTCGAAAATTAAGGACGAATAGACCTCCCCGCATATTGCGAACCCGGTCCCAATTAAGTCCGGAGGANCAAGAGAAGTTCGATCGGTTGAACTCGGAATTTCAGACCATCCGTGGTGAAGGTACTTTGGAAAGACGAGTCGANATAACCAATTACTTCAAGCAAAAGGGATGGCAGTTGGATCCGATTAAAGTTTCCGAGGGTCAGAAGATCTTTGGCTGTTTTTTTCTACTATTCATCCTCGTTGCCGGGGTCGTGATCCTATCCATTTTCTACAGGCATCTTTTCCCCTGACCTTTGGTCTTCCAGCGAAAACCCAAACTAAATTTTGACCATTGGGAAAACCTTGCTTAGGGTGCAGGATGTTCCTGAGAGTCACCATTTATTCGCTCACCTTCATCATTTTGGGATGCGCGGAAGACTTGGACGATCAAATCACACAGCATGATTTGATCAAGGAAGAGCCCGTTGAATCCAATGATTCGTTTCGGTTCATTCCCCAAGTAAAACTGGATGAGGGCGAACTTATAATAACCACAAAAACTCCGCAGTTGGCGGAAGAAGAGTTGGAGTCTGTTCAAGCAGAGAACCCCAAGGAATTGCCTGAAACGGAGATTATTCCTTCGCCCGAAGTTCCTCTTGATCCGGTGGAAGAGGAAGTTGCGATTGTAGCCGAGCCAGCTCCGGTGACCGAGAAATTGGTTGAAATCGAAGTGTCGCCCCCGGCTTCGCCCAAGCCGGTTGAAAAACCGGTCGAATTTCCCGATCCTAGCCCCTCTCCCGGAACCTCTTCGGGAGAGTCTGGGGCAGGCGCCCGTCTTCATCGGGGAATGCCCGCTCTCAATCTTTGGTATTCCAAGGAAAACTGAACCGAATCGTTCGTTTCCATTTTTGTTAACTTTGAGCCATGCTCGGGGCTCATGCCCTCAGGGACTTGACGACCTCTTGATTAGGGATTTTGATGAGTCCGTGAACCTAACCTTACCAGCCCTTTTGTCTTTTGTTCTCCTTCACTCCATCTATGGTCAGCCCAAGCCCGACCTCGATGATCCCGTCGTTTTGAAGGAAATTCTAAGTTCCGCGGTGACTTCTCTGGAAGAGCGAGAGATGCCGGATGGCGTCTACCTCCTCTTCGAGCCGAAGCAAGATCGGCCCTTTTCGGGATGGAGGAAACAGTGCCGGCAAAGTGGACAGGTTCGGGTTTTGCAAAAGTACAAAGACGGCAAAGCCCACGGTCCTTATCTGTATTGGTGGGAAAACCGAAGGAAGGCTGAGCAAAAAAACCACCGAGAGGGCAGGGCTCACGGTGCGTGGAGGAGCTGGTATGAGAATGGACAAAAGCAACTGCAACAGACCGTACGGTTCGGAAAAATCGAGGGCTCCGCATGCCGTTGGTATGAAAACGGAGGCAAAAAGGATGAGTCGATTTACAAAGGCGGAAAAATCCTATCCGTGAAGGTATGGAAGCCCAATGGGCAAAGCTGTCCCGTTACCAAGCTTGAGAATGGGAACGGACTTTGGGTTCGCTACAAGGATGACGGTACGGAAGCTTGGCGGGCCCAGTACCGGGACGGCAAATACGTTTTGAAATGATGGGGTTTGGACAGGCGGCATCCCATGGATCGCTTGAAGGGAACTAGACCGATCGAGTAACCTCGGAGCTTTTCCAATCGTTCATGGCAAAACCAAAACAAAAGAGAGAAGGGGACGCTGGGGTGGTCACGGTATTTTTGGGAATGAGCATAATGACCGCTGTTTTGCATGCGATGATCAAATCAAAGTTCACCGGAGTCCTTTTTTTCATTTCCTTCCTTATCTTTCTCTTTTTCGCCAAACGAGCATACGGTAGGAAGCATGACGATGAAATCGTCTGGGAAGAAACTCTTGGCGACAATGGGGTGGAGACTCTGACTTCCTACAAGAAGGACAAGGTTCACTCGATTGAACGCTGGAAGCCGAATGGAGAAAAATGTCCCCATTCCCATGTTATGAACGGGAATGGCGTATTGGTCTTTTACAACCGGGACGGTACGGAAATGAAGCGCGTAAGCTACAAAGGTGGAGAACTGTTCGAACCGGACCGAGAATAGGGCACTTCGAGGTTGCCAAAAAAATCCCCAATTTGATAATGGGAGGATAATTGCGGGAGTAGCTCAGCTGGATAGAGCATCGGTCTTCTAAACCGAGGGTCGTGGGTTCGAATCCCACCTCCCGCGCCATTAGGAATTGCCTAGAAGAGTGGCGCAATGTGTGGAGATACCCTGTAAATAAAGGGATTTCAGGGTTACCGAGTCTTTTGCTCTTACAATTCAACAAATTTTCACTTTGGTACTTAGAGAGAATGACTTTGCAATATTTTGCAGAAAAACTGACAACAAACTGACAACAAGAATAGGGGGGGAGGGGGTCGCCGAACTATC
>NZLE01000055.1 GCA_002692605.1 Opitutia bacterium | reverse complement strand
TCGCTAGAAAAGATGACAAGGGTGTTCTTGCGAAGACCATGTTTGTCCAAGGCTTTCATGAGTTTACCCACCTGGTCGTCAACGGAGACGATTGCTCCGGCAAGTTTGCTCCGCTTGCCTTTGGCCGTGGTGCGCTCGGTCAGGCTCGAAGGAGCTTCGTCGTTTTTTGAATGAACCGCTTCGGGCGACCAGTAAAGAAAGAATGGCTTGGATTTATTGCGTTCGATAAACGTAACAATATTGTCCCCGTCATAGTCGGTGAGCCACTGAGTCTTTCCCTCTTCATTGGTGCAGAAGTATTTCGAACCCTTTTTCTTGGGCGGTGTTTGCGCGACCTCGGCAAATCCAACTTGGAGGGGACCTTGAGCTTTCGAGCCGATATCCCACTTGCCGATCTGGCCGGTGACGTATCCGTTCTCACCCATGAACTTGGCGAGGGTGGGGCGGTCTTCGGGAATGGGCAGTCCTCGGGACATTCCGTATTTTCCAAAACGTTGTCCGTACTGACCCATGATCAGAGCGCAGCGACTTGGGCAACAGGGCGGATTAGTGATGTAGGAGGCCGTGAAGCGCACTCCTTCCTTGGCCAAGCGGTCAATGTGCGGGGTGGGGACGTCGTCGCTCCCATAGCATCCCAGATCTCCGTAACCCAAGTCATCGATGTAAATGAGTACGACGTTAGGCTTGTCCGATGCGTTTAATTTAAGGGAACCCTTGAAGCAAATCGGGAAGGCTAAGATTAGCCACCCAAGGAATTGGGTGAAAATTTTCATCGCGTGAGTCGTGGAGAGACCGAAGGAGGGCACTCGCAATTTAGAACTTTCGGTATTTGCCCTTGAGGTGTGGGTTGGCTTCGGGCAAATTGGTGACTTTCATCTTTTTGGCATTCCATTTCAAGCGCTTCCCCGGGAACTGACAGGCGACCACCCCGAGGCAAAGCGATTCCGCCAAAGGCCCGGAATAGTCGAAGCCCGCAAGGGTCTGATCCTTCCCTTCGATGGCATCCAGAAATTGGGTATAGTGGTCCACTCCCTCAATGTCGGGTTTCGGGAGCTTCTCGATAACGCTCTCGGGGTAAAAGGTGGGCATGGAGCAATGGGGTAAGACCATTCTGCCATTTTCCCCTACGAAGACCGCCCCCTGCTTGGGCAACTCATCTCCGTTCGGAAGCATCAGGTCGGGGTTGTTCTTATGCCTCGGCGCATCGGTCCCATCCCACCATGTGAACGTAAAATCGTCCGTGGTGTACTTGGTTGGTTTGAAACCGTAGCGGACCATGTTCTTTTCGGCATGCCCGAACCCGTTGGGTGCCCGGCAATCCGCTTCGACCCATTTTGGATCTTTCAAATCGAGAGCCTTGAAGGGGGTGTCGAAAATATGTATGCCCATGTCTCCGAGCGTGCCGCATCCAAAGTCGAGGAGCTTACGCCACTGACCGGGGTGGTAAACCTTGCTTACGTAGTCATGAACCGGGGCGGTTCCCAGCCACAGGTTCCAATCCAAGGTATCGGGGATTGCCGATTTTTCCTTGAAAGGCTCCCCATCGTATCCCCAAGTCTTGAAGGACCAGACGTAGACTTTACTGATCTTTCCCAGAATGCCTTCCTGCACGTAATGGCGAGCCAAACGATAGGCCTCTCTGGACTGGTTTTGTATGCCCATCTGTGTGGTCAGTCCTTTTTCCTTGGCGAACTTTGCCAGATGACGGGCTTCTTCCAACTTATGGGTCAGGGGTTTTTGCAAGTAAACGTGTTTGCCTCGTTCCATCGCATCCATGGTGGCCGGGTAGTGGGTATGGTCGGGGGTGGAGATGGAAACCGCATCAATCTTATCGCCCAACTCGGCAAGCATTTCCCGGTAGTCCTGATAGGCGGTGGCGCTGGTGAATTGTTTGGACCAGGTGTCGATCTTTCCGTGGGAGTAATCGACGTCGCAGAGGCCGACCACTTCAACGTTATCATGCTTGGCGAGGTAGACCGTATCAATCCGTCCCTTCCCTCCGGTTCCAATGTGAGCGGTGCAAATCTTACCGTTGGGTGACTTGGCCCGAAGACCGGAAGGCAGAATGAAAAAACTTCCGATGGCACCGGACGTTTTGATGAAATTTCGACGACTTGTGTTGTTCATAACGGATGGGTTCCTATGGGTTCAAAAAATGGCGTGGATTCGATGCACCGCTTGGAATGATCGACAAACTTCGAGTAATGCGGAATGGAATGACGTATGCCAAGGGAAAAAAGCAGCCCATCGGAACTTTGAAAAACGGTTTACTCCTTGGCCGGGGAGCTTGGAGGCAGGGCGTCCTTCCATCCGGCCCGAAGCATTTTCTCAAGGCGATCGAGGTTTTCCTTTTGTTGTGGAAAGGTTGCCAGGTTGAGGTTTTCCTCGGGATCGGCTCTGAGATCGAAAAGCATCTTTTCCCCGTCCTTGAAGCGAACGAAGTTATACCGGGGTGTAATCAGACTCACGGCCGGTCCGTATTTTGAGAAAACGGCCTTTTTCCAAAGCATGCGTGGCTTCTCAAGGAGAGGCATGAAACTGATTCCCTCGAGTTCGGAATGGCTTGGCTTGAGACCGACCAAATTTAGGATGGTGGGATAGAGGTCCACGAATTCGACCAATCGGTCGCAAGTTTGGCCGGATTTGCCACCGGGGGCGGAAACGATCAGGGGAGAGCGGGTCGAGAGGTGCATGACGTTGTGTTTCCCCCAAAAGTCATGTTCGCCCAAATGCCAACCATGATCTCCCCATAGAACCACCACGGTGTTCTTGCGAAGACCCAACTCGTCCAAGGCTTTCATGATCCTGCCGATCTGAGCGTCGANGTAACTNACGCAGGCATAGTATCCNTGACGGCAGGCCCGGTGCCAGGCATCATCATTGTAAGTTAGACCGCGGTCATGGTAGCTGTGGATCTCTGCGGACCCCTTCAACTGATCCGAAGCGTTTTCGGGACGGTCCCGGTTTTCAGCGATTCCGATGTTTTTTCGATCATAGAGATCCCAGTATTTCTTGGGGGCGTAGAAGGGCAGGTGAGGTTTGAGAAAGCCACAGGCCAAAAAAAACGGCTGGCGGCTTTTTTTCATGCGCTTGAGATCGGCTATGGTTTTGTCNGCGATTTGACCATCCGGATAGGCATTGTCGGCAACCTCGGGGCTTTCGAGTACTGGTCCCCTTTTCTTTCTTCCGCCTATCATGGATTTGGACTTGGGGTCCAGAAAGGCAGCCCCTCCCATTTCGGGCTTCCATGGGGCCTCGCTCCAGCTTCGGTCGGCAGTGTCGTTCTTGTGATGAAAGATCTTACCGTTGGAAATGCAATGATAGCCGGCTCCTTTCAGTTCCTCGGCCACCGTCATGGCGCCGGGGGCGTCCTTTTCGGCGAAAGTATTGTAGCTGAGGAATCGTTTCCAGGTGGGTCGTAGCCCAGTCATCAGGCTGGCCCGAGAAGCGCCGCACACGGCAACCTGGCAGTAGGCGCGGGTGAAGAGCGTGCCTTGGGCGGCCAGTTCGTCGATATGCGGAGAAAGGATTTCTTTTTTTCCGTAACAGCCGAGTTCGGGTCGGAGGTCATCGACGGCGAGGAAGAGGACGTTGGTTTGAGGTTCCGCCNCGATGGTCGCAAGCAGAGTGAGAGAAAGAATGGAGAGCAGGGTTTTCATAAGGATCGGGATTTGGACCCTAGTCATGGGGAGGGCGGTTTGGCGATGACGTTATCGATCTGCNGTCTCATCTTCCGAAGGTCGGTGTTTCCTTCGTTCCTGGAATAATGCAGGCGCTTGGTGGTGGTCGATCCGTCTGCGTGAACGCTCACTAAGCGAATCTCATGATTGCCCTCCCTAAGCTCTCCGATACGAATGCGGAATTCATTTTCAGGGCTTACTACGGACGTCCAAGTGGTTGCGTCGTAGTCCTTGTTGACACCGTATCCTCGCTGCCCCTTGTTCTCGCGGTCATTGTAGGCAATCATCGCAAGGATGGGCGTGGATGAACGAATTCGGCCGCGGATCTGAATCGAGTCATTTCCCTGAGTGGCGTTCAAGTCCAAGTAGTCCACCTCGTTGGCTATGGCCGATCCGTGGACGGTGCCTCCGAAAAGCGGATGAGCGAGCAAGCGAACGGCGCTTGCATGAGTCAGGAAAGAACCCTTGCCTTCCTTGCGCCACTCCTTCCGGTAAGTGTAATTGCCGGCTCCCATCAACGCGGTTCCTCGAAGCGCCTCCCTTTTCGTGGCCAAGTTGTGGGGCAGGGACAAGCCATGTCCAAGTTCGTGGATGGCCCCTCCGAGGTACACGGTGTTGAAACGTCCGAGACTGAAAGGCTCATACCCCCTGTGTTCCTTCACCTGAAGAATGGTTTTGGAGGGATCGGGTTTGAGCCCTTCCACGGAAAGCCACTCCATATCCGCAGTAAAGCAGATTCCACGCTGGTGGTTGGCTCCCATGCCATAGTATGGGGAATAGATGGTGACTTTCTTTCCCTCCGTCTTGGAAAGTCCGCAGACGATCAGAATGGTCTCCAGGTTGGGATCGATGCCTTTTTCCTTGAGCGAGGCAAAGACCTCTTCACGGATTTTCCCCCCCGACTTGTAAGTGTAGGAGCCGTCGTCCTTGGATTTGCCCCGAACCTGATGCATTTTCAGCTTACCCTCCTCCTTTTCGAGGGTTAAGGTGACTTTCCCATATCCCAAACGTTCCATTTCACTGCGGTAGAAATCCTGCATGTCGCCCATGATTCCGTTCCAGCGTTCGAGATGATTTTTCAGAGGGGGACGGTCGGAGGGATGAAAATAGACCACACGCAAGGCCTTGAGGGGGCCACGTGGACGAGTCTTTCTCCAATCCGTGAGCTCATTGAGAATCCATTCGGCTTGGCTGGCCTGTTNTTGGTTGACGGACCAATCGAACGGAGGGTGCGATTTCCGAATTTCGCTCCCNCGGAGATCATGCGAATTCGCGAAGCCGAAAAGCCCGGTCAGCCAAAGGGCGTAAACAAGGTGGTTTTTGGTCATTCCGGAAAGGTTGAGGACTCGGTTTGCAAGCCAAGCGACTAACGCAGGCAGACGAAGGTGCGAATCGAATGGGGTGGAAGCGGGCTGTTCAAGGGAACACTCTGGCAATTGAGCGTACGGTCGGTTTGAAACGCCCGCTTGGCCGAGAATCCTTCCCCAAGGTCGAGTTGGAGGGAAACCGGAGAATCGGTAGGATTGATCGCAACCACCACCAGACGATCCCCATCGTAGGTTCGGTATGCGGACACCTCGAGGTCCGAATTCGATTCGATTTCCACTCTCTTCGAGCCCTTCCAAATGTAATTGGCAAACTGTTTGAAGACATAGAATTTCTTGGTTTTTTCGAGGTATTTCTGCATCCCGTTCGCTCCCCCCTTTTCTTCGACCAGAACCAGTCCTTCGTCGCGGTGCTTTTCTCGGACGTTGGGGTCGGTTTCCTTGTCCGGAGCGAGAGAGTAGACCAAGCCCCACCAGAAAAAGGCGTTGGCTTGGGCATCGGCGAAAGTCATGTGCATGTAACGACCTGCGAGAATGGCCTTGTCGAATTCACTGGCTCCCGGAGTCCACCCGTAGGTGTGCCAGACTTCGTTGTTCCATTGGGCTCCGGTGGTTTCGGTCATCCAAAATCGTTTCCCGGGAAAATGCTCCTGCCTGATCTGTCCGATCCGGCGGGAATTTTCGCGTAGAATTTCGAGGCTTCCATCCGTACCCTCTTGGTAACTGTCGTACATGTGATAAGCGACCAGATCGACCTGTTTGCTTCGAATGGTTGGGAGAAACCGCTCCAGTTCGCTTCCCTTGTATCCGACGTAGGCCAAGTCCGGTGCGGTGATGAGCACCTCCAATCCTGCCTGATCGAGCTTCGGTTGCAGCTTTTCGTCGATGAAATCCCTAAGCCTGAAAGGGTCCCACATGCAGGTTTGAGTACCGAGATGAGAATAATTGGTTTCGTTTTGCACGCCAATGTTGGTGACGTTGATTCCCCAAGCCAAAAACTGCTTGGTCCGCTTGACGATTTCCTCGGCCCAGGCATCTTCCATCTCCGGTTTCATGTAATACTGGGCATCGTCGTCCTTCTCCACTTCGATCATCCAGTCATCGGTTTCCAGAAGATCGACGGAGCGGGGCTGCCAAAAGGTAAGCAAAACTTCCAACTTAGGGTTCATTTTCATGGCCCTTTGCAGAACGTCTCGGTTGTGATCTATGACTCCGAGCCGAGTGACCTCCCCCTGAGCGCGAAGGTAAGATACCTTGAGTTCCTCGAATCCGGCCTGTAGTGCCTCGTTGTCCGCCTTGGTGGCCCAAAAGGCGATGGAACCCCCGAAACCGTCAATGGCTTGCCTAAGGTTTTCCGTTGAAGGATTCACCGTGACGGAAGCGACCCCGGCCGGCGCGGATTCGGGAACCGGGTTGGGCTGAGCGCTTTGTTTGATGCGCAGAGCGAGACGCTCCCTCGCGTAGGCCAAATCCTCGGCATAGCTCGAATCGTTCACCAGATTGGTTTCCTCCCCGGGATCAGCCCGTAAGTCCGTGAGCACGGATGCCACGACCTTTTCCTCCGAATCGCGCCATTCGGTGTAACGGCAGTTCTTGAAGCGAATGCTGTGTCCGACGTCCTTGTGGGTCGGATAGGAACTGTAGGCGTCCAGACGATGCCCCGCCTCGGGGTCCTTGAGCAGATGAACGAAGCTACGGCCCTGACAGTGGTTGGGAGTGGGTAGACCGGTGAGTTCGCAAAGGGTTGGGTAGAGGTCAATCAGTTCGACCAGCCGGTTGGTGGTTTTCCCACCCTCCATCCTTGGGTCTCGGACGAGGAGAGGAACCCGGGTGTCGCATTCGAAGTTGGTGTGCTTGCACCAACTCGAATGGTCTCCCAACTTCCATCCATGGTCTCCCCAGAGGATCACGATGGTGTTTTCGCTCAAACCGCTCGCTTCGAGAGCCCTCAGTACCCGGCCGACACAGGCATCCGCGTAACTGGTGGCGGCGGCATAACCATGAAGAAGCCTGCGGTTGGTGGCATCGGAAAAATCGGCGGGACCATTTCCTTCGAAATCGGAATAGCTTTTCATTTCACTGGCGGATGGATTGGCCGCATGGATCGGATAGCCGGGAGGAATCCCTCGGTTCGGAGGCATGGAGAAATCCTCACGCTGGTAAAGGTTCCAGTACTTCTGTGGAGCGACGAAGGGTAAATGGGGTTTGGTGAAACCTACGGCGAGAAAGAAGGGAGAGTCCTTTCGGTTCTTGAGGTCTTGGAGGAGTTCGACCGCTTTGGCGGCCCGTTTGCCGTCCCCATAAGTATCGTCGTGCACGTCCGCGCTTTCGGTGAGGGGACCCTTGACCGGATTATTCGCGTTGGCTGGCTGACTTTCCCTTGCTTTTCTCAGAATTGCCAGGTTTTCCTCCTTGGCGTAATGTTCTCCTCCCGGAAGGTTGATCCATTGGTTCCAGTTTTCGGGATCCACCCCGGGTCCGGAATGTCCGTGGTAAATCTTACCCAACCCGATCGTGCGATAGCCGTTGTTCTTGAAATGCTGGTTGAGGGTGAGGATGTCCGGGTGCCTTTGGCGCCATCCGCTGACGTGAAAAGTCTGCTCCTTGGTCAGGGTGGGATAAAGACCTCCCATGATGGAAAGCCGGGAGGCTCCGCAGACCGCTTGCTGACAGTAAGCCCGTCGGAAAAGCATACCCGATTCGGCCAGCCGGTCGATGTTGGGTGTCTTGACCCTGGAGGCATAGGCACCCAATTCCGGGCGGAGATCGTCGATGGCGAGGAAGAGAACGTTCGGCCCCTTTGAGGGGTTGTTGGCCCCTTGAATTGGGGCGAGGAGCGGACCATCGGATTTTGCGGCGGCCGGAGGTCCTGAGGAAACCCTCGTGGGCATCGTTTTCAGAGTCTTGGGTTGGGAGAGGGATTGGGAAGACCCACCGACTCGCACGAGATACTGGCCTTTGGGAAGAACCCGGTTGAGATCGGAATCGTGAAAATGCAGATCGTCCGCCTCCAGAACAAGAAGCACCTCCTTTTCCTCCCCCGGATTGAGCGAGACCCGTGCGAAAGCCTTCAACTCCAGCACCGGTCGGGCGATTTCGTATTGTTCCCCCGAAACGTAAAGTTGAGCGATTTCCGTTCCTCTGACCGGACCGACGTTCTTGAGGCTGAAGCGAACCTGAACGGACTGTCCGGGACGGACCGTGGAAGAGGAAATGCGGGGTTCGCCATATTCGAATCGGGTGTAGGAAAGTCCGTGACCAAAGGGGTATTCGGCCCCCTTGGGGGCATCAAGGTAATCGAAGACCAAGGCGCTTGATTGCTGGCTGTAGTGGCAGGGGATCTGACTGACCGAATGGGGCCAGCTCAAAGTGAGTTTGCCCGAAGGGTTGGTTTCCCCGAAAAGAATTTCCGCCGCGGCGCTTCCGGTTTCCTGACCGGCGTAATGCGCGCTGAGAATGGCGGAGAACCGTTTGCCTAGACCTCCCAAGGTAATCGGCTTGCTGTTGTTGAGAAAGGCGACCACCGGCTTTCCCAGACCAAGAAGGGCCCGCGAAAGCTCCTGTTGGGATGCAGTCAGGTCCAAAGTCGAACGGTCACCGACGTGATTGCCTCCCCATGCCTCGCGGTTAAGCAGGACGTTTTCGCCAATGGCGAGAATCACCAGATCCGCTTGGCTTGCGACTTTTTTCGCCTCTTCAATCAGTTGGCGGTTGTCCTCCACCGTCGCATATTCCACTTCATTGACGTATCTCCAGTTCGCATAGGAGTCGTTGGTGTCGTTGTGGGCGATCCGGCAACCCTGGGCAAAGAGCACTTCTGTCTCTGAGCCAAGATAGGATTTCAACCCGTCGAAGAGGGACACCGTGGAAAGGGGGCGACCGGAATAATTACCAAGGCGACAGACCTTGGCATTCGGGCCAATTACGGCAATGGTCTTATGCTGACCCTTCTTGAGAGGAAGAAGCCCTTGGTCATTCCGAAGCAAAACGATGGATTGCCGAGCCGCTTCCTTAGCCAATTCGCTCGCCTTTTCCGATCGGGAGAGAGCGAGGGCCTTTTGCCGGTCCAGTTCAAGGGGAGCTTCGAACAAGCCTAGCCTGAACTTAAGGGAAAGAACCGCCCGTACCGCCTCATCCACTTGCTCCTGACGGACCCGTCCCTCGGCAATGAGTTTGGGCAGATGCCGGTAGCCGAAATTGTTGGGCAGTTCCAGTTGCAATCCGGCCTTCAAGGCCATGGCGGCGGCATCCGCATCGCTGGTTCCGATTCTTTGGTATTTT
>NZLE01000054.1 GCA_002692605.1 Opitutia bacterium | reverse complement strand
ACGTGAGTGAGGGGTGAGGCTTGCAGGGCTTTCTCCTTGGCTTTTTGAATGGGTGCGCCGATGAGTTTGCTTTCGGGGGAATAGGGGGCGTTGTGAATGATCTTGCTGGGGTGGTCATCCATTTGCAAAAGGGCGCTCGGACCGTAGCCGTTGATGACCGCCTGCACCCGGGAGGATTTTCGCAGGTGCTTACCCAGTTCACCCTCGAGATCCTTCAGACCGCTGCTGGTTCCGAGCATCGAAGCAAGGTGACCGCCTGCGGAAGTTCCCCAGACCGCAACCTTTTCGGGGTTGATCCCGAATTTCTTGGACCGAGCCCGCAACCAGCGGATCGCCGCTTTGCAATCATGAATTTGAGCGGGCCACTGAGCCTCTTCGCTCAGCCTGTAACCAATGGTGGCTCCGACGTAGCGCCCGGTGGAAACGAGGGCTGGAATTCGGTTGGGGCTGTGGCCGCTTTTCTTGTCGCCACCACGCCATCCACCCCCATGGATCCAAACGACGAGCGGGAGCGTTTCGTCTTCTTCACGGTTGTCCGGGACGAAAAGATCGAGGGTTTGACGGGGGTTTTCCCCACCTGCGTAATTGAGATTTCTTTTGACCGAGTGGGGTTGCTCCCGAACTCGGGGCTGTCCTTGGGCGAAGCCTAGGGAAAGAAACAGAATGAGACCGCTGAGGCAGGACTGGGGCAGGAGCTTCACGAGACTTCGTTNGATCTTACTCNCCCCCCANTCGGGTGGCCTCGTTCAGTACTTTCATAAAGAGATTGAAGTCGAACTTCTCCGCCTTGGTGGTTTTCACTTTGGGCCATTCGGCAAGACTTGNGAGAGACGATTCCGCTCCGAGTTCAATGTTTTTCAAGGCAAACCCACCAAATTTGATGGAGGAAAGTTCACCACTTAGGTCGAAGGATAGCTCGGCCTCGGAAGCTTCGGGAATATCGGGGTTAAGGGATCGGATCGGATAGGACATTCCGGAGTTGATGGCTTGTCCGGCAAGCAGCCAGATTGACTTTCTGGCAAGGAGGTAATCAAGCATCACTTCGCGTCCCTTTGGAGTTCCAAGGTACGGATTGTCGATGAGTTTCTCGGCTTCCTCAAGTAACTTTGGAAAGGAGGAGGACGAGGCAAAATTCAGGTTGAAGGCATAATTGAAGATTCCCGAAGAGACGTCCCGGGTAATCTGAAAGGAGGGGATGGGCAGCGCTCCAGGTCCTTGGAAAGACAAGACTTCCTGAGCCTTTGGAAGAAGCAAACGGGTTTCCTCGGTCGAGGTTCGGTAGGCGAGGTAGAGGTCTTGATTTCGATAAAGTTGAATCTCGAGCGATTGCGCGGGTTTGGATATGCCCAGCAGCACTCGAAAATCCACCGGTCCGGTCTCGTCGGATTCCTTGGACCAGACGACTTCCAGNTGGAGGGTTTCNCCGCCCGCACTCAGTTTGTCCAGAGCTTTGCCCAGAGATTCAAGCAGGTTGATCTTGCGGTTTTCAGCGAATTCAAGGCCGTTGGCCAGAGAGCCTGCGGTGCTCTTCCATCCTTCCTTGGCGTCGCCGGCCGTCTTTTTGAGGGTGGCAATGGCATCCGCGGTCTTTCCTTCAAGATGCTGAGACAAACCGAGGAAGGTTTGGATCCGGGGTTCNTTCCTCACCTTTTCGGGGAGTGCCTCAATCAAGCTCAAGGCTTCGTCCGACCGCGGCGAATGAGAGAAGAGGGCGTTGATAATCGAAAGAGTGAGCACTTCNGGTGATTGAGCTTCCTCTTCGGACAACTGAGCGAGGTAGTAGCGAATGCAAAACCGGGCGTCCGACCCGGATAGGGTGGACAGACTCTTNAGTTTGTCAAGAGGCTTGCCGGAATCCATCGCGACGTTGACGACTTTGTTGAAAGCGTTGTTCCCCTTGCGCGATTCTTCAAGAAGCTTGGAGGCGCTGGCTTCCACTTCTTCGACTTCCGCCTTTTGGGCGAGTAGATAAGTTTGCAGACGCAGCGAACTGTCCTGCAGAAGGTCGGGTCCCTGAGAGCGCGCGATGAAGAGAATGGCCCGGCAAAANGAGGTTGCAAAGGCTTTGTTTCCGAGGTCTCCGTTTTGGGCTTTTCCTTTCAGTAATTCGGTCAATTTGGGGGAGCCCCGGTCGAAGGAACTTATGAAGTGAAGCGCGGGAAGGCTTTTCGGGTAAGTGAAGAGCAAAAGACTGCTGGCATGATCGATGGCATTAAGGTCTTGGGCTGCTTTTGCGACCATCAGATAGTCCAGACACAAGCGGGGAGTTTCAATGGCATCCGGGTTGGNATCAATGAATTCTCGGGCGGTTTCCAAGAATCCGTCAAAATCCGACTCCTTGAGAAAGTCTTCGTAAAAGGGAATGCGATTCTCTCCAGACGCAGAGAAGGACAGGCAGAAAACGCAGATTCCGAAGAGGATTGGTTTGAGAGCATGCATTGGACAGACTGCCATTTCTTGGTCTCGCTGATCGTTTGTCAATGGAAACTGGATTAGAAATCGGAGAAGACGGAGCGAACCGCATCCAAGGTGCGGTGGGCCTCGCCTTCTCCGTGGCATGCGCTGAGGAAACAGGTCTCGTAGGAAGAGGGCGGCAGATAAATGCCTTCTTCAAGCAGTTTGTGAAACAGGGAATTGAAACGGGAATGCCGGCAGGCAATGGCCTGTTCGAAATTCCTCACCGGTCGGTCGGTGAAAAAGAGACAGAACATGGAGCCAACTTGGGGAACTTGGAGAGGGATTCCCTTTTCGCCGGCAATTTCAGCAATGCCCTCCGCCAAGATCCTTCCGGTTTTTTCCAAGTGTTCGTAGGGTGGGGTCTCCCGAAGCATTTTAAGGGATGCAATACCGGCGGCCATTGCCAGTGGATTGCCACTGAGCGTACCCGCCTGATAAACGGGTCCCAAGGGAGCGAGGTGGTCCATGACTTCATCTTTCCCGCCCAAAGCCCCAACGGGAAGGCCCCCGCCAATGATTTTTCCGAGAGCGGTAAGATCGGGGGTTACCCCCACGCGTTCCTGAACGCCTCCCGAACCCAAGCGAAAACCGGTCATCACCTCGTCAAAAATCAACAGGGCTTCATGCTGGTCGCATATTTCACGAAGTTCTTGAAGGTATCCCTCATGCGGAAGAATCAGACCGCAATTGGCGGGAAAGGGTTCGACGATGATCGCGGCAACCTGACCTTGGGCCCGGGCAAAGGCATCACGAACCGCCCGGGAATCATTGTACGGAAGCACAATGGTTTCCTGAGCCAGACTTTTGGGGATGCCGGCGCTGTCGGGATTTCCAAGAGTGAGGGCACCCGATCCCGCCTTCACCAGCAGGCTGTCGACNTGCCCGTGGTAGCACCCTGCGAATTTGATGATTTTGTCGCGCCCGGTGAANCCCCGGGCCAGGCGAATGGCCGACATGGTGGCCTCGGTTCCACTGTTGCACATTCTCACTTTCTCCACCGAAGGAACGAGGTCAACGATCAGTTCCGCCATTTCCACTTCCGCAGGTCCGGGCGTTCCGAAACTGGTTCCCCCTTCCAGAGCTTGCGCCACCGCTTCACGGATCTTGGGGTGATTGTGTCCGTGAATCGCCGGTCCCCAAGTGCAAACGTAATCCAGTAATTCTCGGTCGTCCGCGGTGGTCAACCGGCAACCNTCCGCTCGTTTGGTGAAGAAGGGAGTTCCTCCGACCGAGCGGAAAGCCCNTACCGGAGAATTGACTCCACCCGGAATCAGTTGTTTGGCTTTTTCGAAAAGGGTTTCGGATTGTCGGGTCATGATCGGTAAGAATTCAATTGGGGTATTTCTGCACGATGGGAATTCTGCGACCGACACCGAACGCGAGGGGAGTGGTCTTGAGTCCGGGNGCCGCTTGGTTTCGTTTGTACTCGTTGAGATCGACGAGACGGACCACTCGACGAACGGTTTCCTCATCGAATCCGGAAGAAAGGAGACTGGAAATCGATTGTCCGCGCTCCACGTAAGCCTCGAGGATGGCGTCGAGAATTTCGTAAGCGGGTAGGGAGTCACTGTCCTTTTGATCGGGCCTCAACTCGGCGGAAGGAGGTTTTTCGATGGAGTTGACGGGAATGATGGTTTTTTCGAGGTTGAGGTGCCTGGCCAAGGCNAAGACTTGGGTTTTGGGAANGTCCGAGATCACCGCCAAGCCCCCGCACATGTCNCCGTAGAGGGTGCAATACCCAACCGCAAGTTCGCTTTTNTTGCCGGTAGTCAGAAGTAAGGCTCCGAATTTGTTGGATACTGCCATGAGTAGAAGACCCCGGCTTCGAGCTTGGATGTTTTCCTCGGTGACGTCGGGAGGAAGATCCCCAAAGAGAGGATTCAATCGTTCGGTTGCCGCGTCCACAATCGGTTGTATGGGGAGGGTGTGAAATTCGATGCCGAGGTTGTCCGCCAAATCCCGGGCGTCATCCTTGCTGTGCCCGCTGGAAATGGAAGAGGGAAGGCTNATGCCAATCACCTGACCGGGACCGAGGGCTTCAACCGCCAGAGCCGCGGTAACGGCCGAATCAATCCCACCGCTCAATCCGACCAAACCTTTTGAAAAGCCGCTTTTGCCTGCNTAATCGCGGATTCCCAGAACCAATGCCTTTCTGAGACTTTCCATCCTCTCCACCTCTTGGTTCTCGAATATCGGGGAATCTCCCAGATCGTGAACCTCAATGCACTCTTGAAAGGATGAAGACTGGGTGATCAAATCCCCGTTCCGGTCAAAACTCATCGAGTGTCCGTCGAAAATCAATTCGTCGTTTCCACCGACTGCGTTGACGTAGGAAACGGGGCATTGAACCTTTTCCACCACTTTGCGGAGTAAATCCTTGCGCTGCTCTTCCTTGTTCAGGTGCCAGGGACTGGCCGACAGATTGATCAGAAGATCGGGTTGAAGTTCCATGATCTCTTCGAGCGGATCGGAAGGGTATCGCCGGTCGCAGAGGTTCCAAACGTCTTCGCATATGGTTATGGCGAGGCGCTTGCCTTGGAATTCCAGCAAACTGGTGAGCGTCCCGGGCTCGAAATAACGCGTTTCGTCAAAAACGTCATAGGTGGGGAGTAGCCGTTTGCGAAAAACCTGCCCAGTTTTACCATTGAGGCACAATGCGGCTGAATTGTAGGCTTTCGAGGAATGCTCCTGGGCTTCTTCGGGAAACCCGATCAAGGCCGGAACCGGCCCGGTCTGTCTCGCAAATTCATCAAGGCTGGACCGGACGTCCCGAAGAAATCGTTCCTTTGCGAGAAGATCCCGGGGCGGGTATCCGCAAAGCATGAGTTCGGGGAAAACCACCAAATCCGTTCCCTGTCCTACGAGTTGTTCATAGGCATCAATGGCAAGACCAAGGTTGCCCTGCAGGTCGCCCACCGTCGGATTCAATTGAGCGATTCCGATTCTCATCTCATTGCCATTGTTGAAAAACTCATCATAAGGAAAGATTCACTATGCCAATTTCCAAAGAAAAAGCGAACCCGAAGGAGGGGCCATCCTTCATTCTCGCTTCGGGTTCTCCGAGGAGAAAGGATTTGCTCGGTGATTTGCTATCCGAGTTTTCGGTCCAACTTTCGAGTGCGGTGGAACTGAAAAGCCATCCGGGCGGTCCTCTCGCCCTAGTCCGGGAAAATGCTCGAATGAAGGCGAGCGAGGTGGCTGACGGCTATCCCCAAAGTTGGGTTCTTGGGGCTGACACTCTGGTATGGTTGGAGGATCGCATCTACGGCAAACCCAAGAATATGGAGGAAGCGCATTCCATGTTGGGCGAACTTTCGGGAAAAACCCATTCGGTGAGCACGGGATTGTGCCTGATTCACAAGGAATTGGCGTACGACAAGACTAAAGTGGATACTACCCGGGTTACTTTTCTGCCGTTTGCCGCAGAGGAACGGGAAGAATACTTTCGTTACGTGGACCCTCTCGACAAGGCAGGCGCCTATGCCATGCAGACCCAAGCGGATCTGATCATCGAAAGCTTCGAGGGTTCGCGATCGAACGTCATCGGTTTGCCTTTGCCTCTACTGAGGGACTGGTTGGCTGAGTTCGGGCTTATCTGACCCCTCCGGTTCATTCCGCCAAATTGTGGGCGTGGTAGGCAACCAGTGCGTTGAGGAGTTTGCTTCCCTCTTGGGTACGAAGATTTTGCAAATCGAATTCGTACACGCGCTTGGCCACCATATCATCGAATTGAAGAAGGACCTCTTTTCCATCCTCGGATAGGGAAACCTTACGGGGAGTCAAGGTTTGCTTGTTGATTTGGGGAGACCCATACCCGCTATGATATTTGTAAGAGTATAGTTTGGCTTTGTAATGCAAAGGTTCCAAACTGGAAGATTTTTCCATGGGAACCGTAAAACGCAGGGAGAATCCCTTCGGTTTTAATCCGATGGAAAGAAGGTCGGGGGGAGTCTTTTCTTTCCAAGTTATTTTTTGTATGCCTTTGTTGCCAGCCCATCCGTGATTACTATGAGCAACCCATAGGCTTCTCCCGTCCGGCGAAAAAACCAAACGGTTGTTCCCAGTTGCCAGCCCGTTTCCATCAAAAAAAGGAATACAGGCCCCTTGAACCTTTCCGCCTATTTTTTCCAATACGGTTCGAAGGATGCGGCCTTTGTTCATCTCTCCGACGAACAGTTGTCCGGCAAAGGGACCGAACGCCCCGCGGGTGGAGTCGACCAGAGGTTGAGAGGGAGAATTAGCCATGATTCCATGGGGAAATAAAACCGCCGCGGTCTCCCTTCGCTTCTCAAGTTCGGGCAACGGCAAATCCACGGGTCTTCCCTCCTTCCAGTCTTTTTCCCAAAGCAAGCTGGCGACGTGTCCGTAGAACTTTCCCCGTTCGACGTGATGCATCTTGCTGGTTCCAAGCCAGTCTCCCTGGTTGTCGCAAACGAACAAATTACCGTCCAGATCGAAACCCAGTCCGTTGGGCGTCCGTAATCCGCTGGCCCAGGGAACGAGTTTTCCGGAAGGGGTCACCATGCATACCCATCCACGATAGGGGACGGAGGAATACATTCTTTGAAGGTAACTCCTTTGGTCGAACCGGCCTCGCTTTTCAAAACGGACGTCGGCTCCGCTTGAGGCCGTGCCGAGGGCAACGAAAAGATTTCCCTCGGAATCCCGCACGGGGCCGAAATGGAATTCGTGGTAGTTACCGGTCATACCAAAGGAATCGCAGAAGGTGGAGTATTGATCTGCGACTCCGTCTCCGTCGAGGTCCCTGAGCAAGGTGAGCTCAGGACGTTGGGAAACCAAAATCTCTCGATCGCTTAGGGCGAGAACTCCAAGAGGAGTGTGAAGGCCATCGGCAAAAAGTTTCCAGGAGCCGGTCTTGGGATTGCGGGTGAAAACTTCTCCACCCACGAAGCATGCCGCCAATCTGCCGTCGGGAAGAAAGTCCAATCCATCCGCTTGGGTTCCCCGCTCCCCGTATCTTTCCATCAATAGGGCGGGAGCTTCGATGCTTTCAATCTCGTAAAAGTCAGTGAGGACCGCTCCGGGGAGGAGGGGAGAACAAGCTGCGCAAAGTCCAAGGGATATCGATGACCTTATCATCCCTCGTCGATGAATTTACCTTGCCGAAACAGGTGATTGATTTCTTCCGAGCTCAAGGCCCTTTCATATATCCGAAGTTCGTCGAGATAGTACTGCGCCTTGGCGGCCGCCTTATTGAGGACGATCTTGCCTGAAGGCATGCTGAATTTGGAAAACGGACTCTTGCTAAGAATGATTCCGTCCAAATAGAGGGATGCGGTCTGTTCGTTCAAGGACAGGGCAAGCATGTGCCACTGGTCATCGATGGACTGCATGGAGGAGGTTTCGGGGAGGGGGGAGGACTTATTGATTCGATCCATGGAAGTCACTTCCAATCGGTCTAGGTTGGGGCCCGCATTCCCTATTGCGGTCAAACGGATGGTATGGATGCCAGGCGTGAAATGGAGGCTGTGATCCTGCGTGGCCCAACTGGTCCAACCTCCCGTGTTTGGAAAGGGGAGAGTATGAGAAGCGGTAATTTGTCCTTCGACGTTAAGGAGCAAAGGTCGTTTGTCCGAGCTGGCATACCGAAAACGCAAGCGGTGGACCGCTTCCTTTTCGAGAGTGATCTTCCACTCGATGAATTCGCCCTTTTTGGTTCCGAAGTCTGCGTAACCCGATCCCAGATACCCGCCGTTTGAGCTTTTCGGGGAGGGACCCCTGAGCAGAGCTTTTTCCGCTTCGAAAATCAGACCTGAAATTGGAGTGGAGGGAGGTTTTCGTCCAAAGGCGAAAGATTGTTCCGAAGCCATGTAGGAAATGCCCCCACCCAGTTCCCAGGCCAAAAGGTTATGAACCGGTTCAGTCGGATCCTTGAGTTTTATCCAAATGCAAAGGGTGGCGCCTTCACCAAAATTTCCCAGAGGTTGCTCGGGTGTGATCGCTTTTCCTCCCTTGATGAGCCATGACTGTCCGAAGGCACCTGGATGCAAGTCGCCTTTTTTGTTGTAATGAAGAGAGAGGTCATTCATCCGGTGCCTGAAAAGCGGATGCTTCTTTGGGATTTCAATCATCTCGACTTCAAAAGATTCCGAATCCTTCGGAGATAGAGCCCAACCTTCGGGTTTGGCCTGGCCCTTGTTGAAGGTAAGGGCCACTCCAGCGTTCGGATCCGAGGGCCAAAGAATCGACCGAGAGGCCCCTTCGACGGCAAAAGTTCGGATCAATCCGGATCGATCGGGGTGGGCTCGGATGGATTCCCGAATCGAAAGACTTCCTCTTTGATAATGAAATTCCGGGATGCCTTGCTTGACCGAGTATCCGAGAAAGGAAACGGGTGTTTTTTCCTGAGCTTGGGCACCGGTCTCGAAGAAGGGGAAATCTTCCTCCGAATGATAGGTTTGACCAACGATCGTCGGAAGGGTGCGCCATCGTCCGAAGTTACCGTTTTTGCGAATGAATCCTCCTTTCCATGCGTAGCGGAATCTGCACGACCCGGCATCCCAGCAGTAGGATAATCCGTTGGGTAAACTCACCGCAATTGCGGCAGGCGAAGAGTCGGGCATAAAGGTTCGGTGGATCACCACTCCTTCCCGGTTTTGGAATTTCTGCCATGAATTTGGATTCTTTTGACGTTCGATTCCTGTTTCACCGACATCCTTTGGAATTTCACTTGAAATTCGGAAAACGCCATGCATCAACAAACCGTGTCCGGGAAAGGTGCAGACGTAGGGATAAGAACCCACTTTCATCGGTGCTTTGAAACGGATGGTGTAATTCTTTCCCGGCAAAATCACGGGAGTTGAGGCAAGGACCTTATCCGATTCGGGAACGAACTGAAGCTCGGGTCCCTTGGATCCCAAGGACAGTGCGGATTCAACGATTTCCATTCTCGAATTGGGCCTGACCAAAACGAAGTTGTGCATCATTTCATCCGTGTTGTCGAAGGTCAGCGCGATCTCCTCTCCGGGAAGCGCATGCAAAACTTTGGGGTCGAATTGCAAACCCGGTTTTACTGCAATTGTCAGAGCCCTTTCTCCCAGAGCAGGGAGCGTTAATCCGAAAAGGCAAAGCAGCCAGGTAGCGAAAAAAGGGTTGGCGCCTTGAAAACGAACTTTCACAGCTTTGTAATCAATCCATTTTCCGAATTTTTCAAATCGGATTACGCCAAGAACGATTTTCGGTTGAGGTTGCCTGACCGATCATGGAATCATCTTCCAGGGGCGGGTGGGTTTGGCCCATTTTATGGCGCGCTTTGCAGGTTCCTCCACTACGTCAAGCGCCGCTTTCGTAACTATTTTCGTAGGCTTGACGACGAGGTCACTGGCCACTTTGAGGGGTGTGGTAACCAGAGATGCGCAACCGACGGATGCGAGAGAAAGCAAAATAGCAAAAATGCGTATGAGCAACGACACGCATTCCTTATAAATGAGTTTCGTAAGGAAAGTAAATTACTTTACGTTCATGATTCCGCGCATCATTGCATAGTGACCCGGAAAGGTGCAGACAAATTGGTATGCCCCCGCTTTTTCGGGCGCGGTGAAAGTAATGGTTTCACTCTCACCCGGTCCCAAAAGTTTTGTGTGTGCCAGGACCTCCTCCATAACCGACTCGGGAAGCGCATTGGTCGCATTGCCACCAGCTTGCAAAACCTTCGCGCCAAAGCTGAGCGCGGAAACCCCCTCCTTCAGAATTACCAAGTTGTGACCCATGGCGATCTTGGGTAATTTGCCGACGTTTTTGAATTCCAATTCGACTTTTTTGCCGGCGGGTACGGAAAACTCCCGGGTACTGAATTGCATCGTGTCATTTCCGGTGATGACAATTTTTTCGTTTGCACAAGTGAAATGCAAAACAGTCGTTAACAAACAGGCTTGGATTAGAACTCTTATCATATAATCCCTTGTATTTGATTTTTCCTCAAACCCAAGCGACCATCATGCTTTTGATGTCTTTGTTGCACAACCTTCGCAAAACAACCTTTTTTTTGCCTGAAGTATTCTTATTATTGACTCAATTATTTGGTTTATTTGTCTAAAAGGTGTGAACCGTATATTATCCTCTCTGTTCCTTGTCTGGGTTTTTTCATCTTGCGGTGGGATCGATTTTAGTGATGAGAATGAAGTAAGGAGAATACTCCACTTGGCTGAATTAAAGAAAGGTCTCGTTCCCAAGGAGACGGAGGGTCGCATTCATCTGTTTCGCGAGAATGATGATCGCCCCTTCGAGGGATGGATTGCGGACTATCACGAAAATGGAAAATTGAAGTCCTTGGAGCACTATGAATCCGGAGTGCCATGCGGGCCCTTTAGAACCTGGCATCCCAATGGCGTTCCTGAGAGCGAAGGTTTGTTTCGAGACACCCGGGAGCATGGAGTTTGGACGCTGTGGTTTGATAGCGGCAGAAAAAGAGAGATGAAAATCTTTCAGGAGGGCAGACTTGAAGGGCCTTACGCGTGGTGGCATCCCAACGGGCAATTGAGGGCGGAAGGAAACTACAAGGAGGGAAAGAAAGAGGGTATTTGGGTCATGTACGACAGCTTAGGTAAGGAGGAAGAGTGTCTCACCTATGCCAATGGTGAGAGTACGGATTGAGGGCGGTTTGCCGTTTTCAATCCGAAAGGAGTTCGGGCCGTCTTTCCCGAACCCTAAAAAATAAAAGGCAAAATTTGCTTCACGGCTAGTCCGGTTCGTGATTATTTGGACGTTTCCCCTATCGCAAACTTCAGCAAACATGAATGGTTTAATCCCCAAAGTTCTCATCGTCTCGTTTTCCTGCTTGTCCCTTTTGTCAAAGATTCCCCTGCAAGCGGTCAAACCCGAACGGTTATCCATCGAAATCAGAAAGGTTTTCGATCAACTCGATACGCCCAAACCGATTTCCCTCGTGACCGTACCCGATGGATCCGGCCGATCCCTTTTGGTCTTGCAAGGCGGTCGGGTCCTTGTGATCTCCTCCGAATTTGAGAAAGGCGAGATTTCCACCTTTCTCGAAATTTCATCGGAACTGATGATCGACAATGATTTCGAAGAGGGTCTTTTGGGTTTGGTCTTTCATCCGAAATATAAGCAAAACGGGCTTTTTTACCTCTATCACAGCCTTCAGAACCCAAAACGCTCGGTTCTCGTTGAGCGGCGTGTGAACAATCGTACGAGCCTAACGGTCGACGCAACCTACAGTCGCTTGGTTCTCGAAATCGAACAACCTTATNGGAATCATAATTCNGGCNTACCCGAGTTCGGACCCGACGGTTTCCTCTATCTATCAACGGGAGACGGAGGAAAAGCCAATGATCCGCATGACTTTGCTCAAAACACCTTCTCTCTTTTGGGTAAGGTTCTGCGCTTGGACGTGGATGGGCGTGAAGGTGACCTTGCCTACGGCATTCCTGAGGATAATCCCTTTCGGGACAAACCGGGGTATCGAGGAGAGATTTGGACCTTGGGGATGCGGAATCCTTGGCGACTGCATTGGGATCATCCGAGCGGAACCCTATACTGCGCCGACGTGGGTCAACACCTAAGCGAGGAAATCAACCTGATCAGAAAGGGTGGGAATTACGGATGGAGTTTTCGCGAGGGCACGGGAGCTTTTCCTTTGAAAAACCGACAACTTGCCGAGGAAATCGAATTCGTGGATCCGGTCTTCGAATACGGTCATACCGAGGGTACAAGTGTCAGCGGAGGGTACGTTTATCGAGGAACCCAAATTCCGGAACTGGAGGGTCATTACCTATTCGGGGACTGGGGAACGGGGAAATGCTGGGCTATCAAAGTGCAAAACGAAAAGGTGGTTGGTCAAATGGATCTCAAGTTTTTGATTTCTGGTGAAGTCATCAACGGTCCCGCTCTTTTCGTGAACGGCAAACCCAAGAGTCCCTTCAAACCGGTGAACTTTTGTCCTTCCCCGGACGGTCGAATAGTCATCCTCGACTGGATGGGTGTGGTTTATTTGTCCGGTTGAGCGGAGTCTGAAAGAAGAAGTTCGAACAAGAATTCTCGGTGTTGACTGACGCAACGAGAAGGAAAGAGGCTCNTTATCNTCCGAGTCTCGTCCAATTACCGCTCAGTGTTCGGATTGTCCAACCGATTCCCTGAANGAGTAATCCGAGAAGAAGTCCGACCAAACCTCCGAGCNAGATCCAAATGAAAAACGAAGATGGTTCTCCGAGCCATGCGAGGGATTTGGGAGGTTCGAAGCCGAGNTGGATCGAAACGGCGGATATGACAAAACCCAAAAATGCACAAGACATCACACATTTCATAATTTCTCATTAAAAGCATTCCTTAGGACAATTCAAACGGGAGGATCGATGGATCAGCTTTCGAGCGGCTTTTCGGCAGTTTTCCGAAAACAAAGCCTTTAGCGGATGGAGCATCCTTGACGAAACCCAGTCACCTTGGTTGGCTAGACCCAATTCNGCGCCAATCCAAATATCTCCGAATATGAAACCATTGCCCCCCCTCANTCCCTTCGTACTTCTTTTGCTTGGCTTGGTCCAACTCCCCGCTCTGGAGGAGAANNCCGAGNTTNNATCCGGGAAAGNAGTGATTGCCAANCTGATCAAGGAGTCCGTCGAAAAGATAAACGAACTTGATGTGGAGGGGGCTTTGCGGCACGTCCACCCGACGGCCTACAATGAATATACCCATCTTCCTCAGAAGGATCTGGTGGAGATTGACCGCAAATCGATGATCGAGTTTTGCAAAGCGGTTTTTCCTTCATTGGGGGTAAAGGTCAGTCCTCCCGTGAANCTCATGGTGCGGATCAAAGGTGACATGGCTTATGCGACTTACAGATGCAAGGAACAATTTGGGACCAGTCCCNCCATAACGGTTCGGCGAACTGAAATTTACCTGCTGGAGAAGGGCAATTGGTTGCTCACCCATTCCCATAGGTCGATTATGCAGGAAGAATAAGGACTTTGAACTTGGTACCGAGTTTTCAAGATTGCTTACGGGAGACATTCGGAGGATGGATCTGGAAATGAATCACATCGAGAGNGTGTTGTCCGNAATTGAATCTAGAATCGGGCAAGAGGAGGACTTGGCCTATTGGTCGTATCACCGCAAGCGTTACGCAAGATCGGCGAATTCCATCCTTCGGGCCATTCGGCCCATGAATCCAGAGGGCATTCGCATTTTGGATATTGGAAGTCATTATCTTCATCTCTCCTCCGTCCTTTCCGAGCTTGGTTTTTCGGTTTTCGGTACCGACGTCGAGGAATTTGCGGAGTCTGAACTCTCTCGCAAGCGGGCAGAAGCTGCGGGGATNGGAATCAAAAGCATGCGGGATGGTCTGGAAACAGGACTTTTCCCCTACGATGATCAAGAAAGCTTTGACCTGATTTTGTTGACCGAGACTTTGGAGCATCTTGCCTTTCGGCCCGATAGGATGTGGAGTGGAATCTTTTCCCTACTTCGTCCCAAAGGCCAAGTNTACCTAACNACTCCCAATGCATTGAGTCTCAGGCGGATTCCTCTCCAAATTCTCCGATTGCTGAGCCTTCGGGGATATGGTCCGAATTTGGAGAGCCTTCTTCGAAAGCCAGGTAACGCTCAGCANTGGAAGGAATACTCCACTTACGAACTCGGACGATACTTCAAAATTCTGGGTCTNCCGGTATCCGTGGAGGTTTCCCATTATCGCTACAAACCGATNTTTCGTTCGGCCTCGGTGTCNGATTGTTTCGGGGGTCTNTGNAATTTACTGGCCGAATTCGTTCCGCCTCTGAGGGAGGAACTTGAAGTGTTCGTTCGAACTTAATTTTGNCTGATCACCGTTCTCCCCAAATAGTGGGATTGTCTGCTTCGGATCATTTTTTTTTTGGCATATTCAGTCAAGTTGAATTCATTGTACGCATGATCGCAAAATTTGTATTTGTGAGCTTGTTTTGAGAATTTTATCCAGTGCGATGGGATATGAAAAATCATTGAAAGTTACCTAAAATTTGACGAATGGAGAGAGCTATGCTTGCTTATGCTTGAAATGAAGATTCCTGAGAGGCTCAAAATTCTCCCCTGTTGTCTTAAGTGTCGTCAGGTGGGCGTAGGATACAAAAAGGATGGGGATTTAAGAAAATGCATGCAATGCAATGGTTACGTTTACATGTACAAGGACTTTAAGATTGCCAAAGATCCGGAGGGGTCGAAGGGACTTATGATCTTAGGAACGGTCGGAATCTTCTTTTTCGCTCTTATGCAGGGTGAAAGCGCNGAGTTTACTGTTTGGGCGGTCTTTTTGGCAGGATTGACTTTTCTCTTTGTTNATAATCACGAAAAGAATAAGATCAAAGGCGTCGAAAGCCTACTTTTGGATTATATGAGTTTGAATCCGCTNAAGTTANATGGCAAAGTGGGANCGGANGATTCGTNCGACGGTGTGGTGGGTTCGGATAATTCGCCCGATGGTCCGATGAGTATAGACGATTCGCTCCTGAAGCTCCTCGATGCGGCCGAAAAGCGCGGTCCGGAAGTTGATGAAACTCCCATATCCCTTGACCCGGAAAGGCAGGCGTATGATGATTTCTCCAAGTGGCGAGCCGACTACTTGGCGGCCGATCCGATCAGACAGCACTTTAGTGACGCTCAGATTGGAGAAACCTATGAGAAAATGAAAGAGGCGAAGGATTTCGAACTTTGGAAGGCCGGCTATCTGGCGGAAAATCCGGTTCGTAAGCAACTCAGTGACTCTCAACTTAAGGAAATCTTCAAAAATACGGATATGCCTGAGTTCGATTCCGCAGTGTTCGATATGAGTCCGGAAGAAGTGCAAGCCATGATCAGACATCGTCAGGAGGAAGCCGAAAATTATAAGAACTGGAAATCAAATTACTTGGCGGGAGATCCCATTCGAAAGCATTTCAACGATGATCAACTACAGCAGACTTATCACAGGCAAAAGAATCGGTAAGCCCTGAGGGGATCTGCCCGCCGCCTAGGCCTGTGAAGCCGAACACCCCTTGGTTTTAGGAATCTTAAGATCGATCGTACCAATCATGATGCCGAGGTTTGGATTTTTTCAAGAAAAAGTTGATCCGTAATTCCAAAAGCACCGTTATTTTTTTTGTAAGGGATACAGTTTGGGCAACTGTAACAAACATCAAGCGGGAGGCAGCAACCTCCCGCTTTTTTTGTTTTTTGAACTTTGGAACCGCCAAAAACCAATTTATTGTGGCTAAGATTTTAGATTCATAGAAAACTTAAAGTTCGAAATCGTCTTCTCCACGAGTTTCTTCGGTTTCTTGAAAAAAGCTCTCAATGAATCTTCAAAACATACGATCGAACCTCAAATACAGGCAATCCTTCGCATCGCCCATGGATCATGGAGTTCATACGGTATCCTTGCTCAACGTATTCAGTTTGGATGCTCCCTTGATTGCGATCGTTTGGCAATTCGTGATATCAAAGAGCATATCCCTTGAGTTAAGCCCTCATCATCATTTGATACTGGGTCTCTCCGTATGGCTTGCCTACAGCGCGGATCGTTTTTCCGAACCCCATTCTCATGACTTGCCCAAAGCCAAGCGCCACGAAATCTTCAGTCGGCACAAGTTGGCTTTTTCGTCCCTTTGGTTCGTCAGTTTCATCATCGTCTTGTGCTTTTCGGTCCGATACTTGGAGGTCGATTGCATTCTTCTTGGGATTCCTTTGTTTGCCCTTTGTCTGGGGAATTTCATTCTTTGCCGTTTTGAGTCCCGCTATGGCTTTGCCTCCAAATGCGCCAAAGAGTTTAGGACCGCCAGTATTTTTTCATTGGGTTGCGTATTCTTCCCATTCTACGAAACCCCTCTTGAGGGGCGGGAATTGTTATCGTATTGGCTGGTTCCGTTCGTTTTGTTTTTGATCAATTGCTTGTGCGTAAGCCAATGGGAATGGCGCGAAGATGAGAAAAGAGAAAATCTTTCCTGGCTGCAAAAGCGCCCTGAATTCCTAAGAACCTTGATCTGGGCAAAGTACCCGTGCGTGGTTCTTTGCGGTTTGATTGCTTGCCGCTATGGAATGGCAGGCAATCTTTTCATGCATGCATTTTGCATACTTTCATCGGTTATCCTCATCGATCGTCTCATGGCGGAAAATCAGGGGAAACGTGAGGTGATTGATTGGATTTACTGGCTCTTGCCACTGACCTTGCTCGGGATGGAAAATGTCTTCCAATTTTGACAAGATCGCCCCTTTTTACGGTTTTTTGGAAGGTGTCCTTTTTGGGTCGCGCATGCAACGGATGCGTTGCGCGCATTTGGATCATATGTCCGGGCGACGCGAGATTCTCCTTGTCGGAGAAGGCACCGGATTGTTTTTGGAAAGACTTTTGGAAGTCAATGCCCAGGCCAAAGTAACCGTCGTCGAGCAATCGGAGCAAATGATGAAAAGAGCCAAGAGGCGAGTCGCTGAAAAGGATCTCAGGCGGGTGACTTTCCGGAAACTCTCCTTTGAGAAGTTCGATTCCTCCAAGCGATTCGACGCTGTGTGCACTCTCTTTTTTTGGGATTGTTTCACCCAAGGTCAGATCCGGTCCATGCTACCCTTGCTGGAACGCCACAGTAAGAGGGGTGCTCTATGGCTTGACGTTGATTTCTTCGAGAATCCCCATGGTTCAACGCGAACCGGAATTTGGCATTATCTTCTGATTCGTTTCCTATACGGTTTCTTTGGTCTTGCAACTGGGATTGAAGCGAGACGAATCGTAAATATCGAACCTCTTGCAAAGGAAAACGGATTTTCTCGAATGGCAACCACGCGGTCCGACCAATTCCCCATGAGCGCCCGAATTTTCAAGAAGGAAAACCCCGCTTCAATGGCTGTCGTTTCGCATAGGAACGACTCGCAGGTGAGAGTCATTCGTAATTCCCGAAACTCCATCTCGCAAAGTGAACCGGATGTACAATCCAAAATACCCTATTCTTTAAAAGATTGTCTAATGCTGCTCAGTGGTTTACCTATTGGGTTAACTTGTGGAATTGTTTGAATTCTTGGCTTTGGTAGAAGACGAACCTAATTCGGATCTCCTTTTTGGGCTTTGCATCTTTGTGGCAATGTTCGTCGTTTTTCTGAGCTGTGTCACTACCTGTTTCATCCTCGGACTCAAGTTTAAGTTACGGTTCTCTCACAAAGGTCGTGAATTGGAACTTGAACAAGAGAAGAAGTATAACGAGGAGTTGGTAAAAAGGCGCCCATGGATCCCTTGGGTTGTGGGGATAGCCATGTTTGGTTCAGCTGCTGGAACTATCCTGTGGTGTTGTGGAGGAACATTACCATAAAGCCATCCGTTACTCCGAGTCACGGAGGTTTGCCCATTTTTAGAAACCTAGCCAATTCTTGACGCTACCCATACGAGATGGTTGGGTAGGGGATGAGTTTTTTGAAGAGATTGGACAAGGGGTGGTACGTTTTTGCGATCCTTCTGTTGCTTATCGTTGGTCGGTTCGCATACAAAAGCTCAGTGGATCTGCCCTCCTCTGACTTAACTCCCGAACAAAGGGAGGCAATCGAAGAGAGAATGAGCAAGGGGACGGTGACCATTTTCAATTCGTCTCGTTCTCATTTGATGGGTAAGGAATCACGGGAGAACAACGCTTCGGACACTCCGGATTTGAATGGGTCCTCTCCCATCCAATCCCCAAAAGAGGCTGCTAAAAAGCGAGCCCTTGGACTTTACATAAGTGGTGAAATCAACGAAAGGGAGTTCAGGGAAAAGATGGAAAGACTCAAATAGTTCTGACCAACAAATTTTACGCATAAGCGCAAGGATTCCCGTAGAACCAAGTTCTACTGACTTCAAGTAAGCCGATGAAAATGAATTCCAATCCATGCCCTTAAATGAAGCAAAATGACGCGGAAAGACTTTTTTGCCGAAATCGAATCTCTGAAGGCAAAGAACCATGAGATGAACGAAAGGCTTTTAAAACTCTCCGAAGAATCAAAACAAAAGAAGGTTTTGGGCGCCACCCTGATTGCTTTACTTGTCATTTACTTTGTGCTTACCAAGCTATTGATCGATGCACCTTCTCCCTAAGCTTTTTGGGGGTGATTCGTGAAGGAGGAAATCATATTGCCACGGCGTAATTTCCTTTGCTCGACCGGCCT
>NZLE01000053.1 GCA_002692605.1 Opitutia bacterium | reverse complement strand
CTTTGTTTCTCGATTTCATGGCCCGGATGATCGGTGCGATTTTCATGAAATTGGGACGAGCCCCAGCAATCAGATCGACCAAAACGTTCACTTCCGCATTTCGATGGCCAATTGGCTCACTTCAAGGATTTCATCAATTGGAATCGGATTACAGGTTCCACTTCGGATGGCCCTTGCAAAGGCTTGAGCGCACGCCGCCTGTCCCTTGTCCTGCTTCCAAAGATTCATTTTCGTGAAGCCCGGCCAACCAAAGCCCCTAAGCGTTCTAAAATTATCCAATTGCAGAACGCTCCCCGATGAAAAGATCTCCAATCTTTCCTTTGGAAATGATTTGTGTCCATTGGCAAAGTAATGAATGCTTCCAATCGAACCGTCTTCAAAAACTAGGTTAAGGGTTACGGTATCTTTATTCGCCGAATCCATTTCGATTTTTTCCCAGCTCTGTACCGGACTGGCTGCAAGAAAACGAAGAAGGTCAATGAAATGACAGGCTTCCCCAACGATTCTTCCTCCTCCCTGTTCGGGTTCATGCGTCCAATGATCCGATGGAATCATTCCTGCATTCACCGTCATCACAAAGCAACATGGTCCGCCCGTTCCTTCGATCAATCGCTTGGTTTTTTCCACAAGAGAGGAAAAACGGCGATTAAAACCGACCATGAGAATCAGGTTCTCATTTCCGTTCTTTTTTTCATATGCCATTCGGATCCGATCAAGTTCTTCCTTTTCGAGACAAAGAGGTTTTTCCACAAAAACGTGTTTTCCCGCATTCAAGGCATCGATTACATAACCGGCATGGCTATCATGGCGCGTGGCAATTACAACTGCATCCGCCTCTTTGTCTGCAATCAGAGAGGAAATCTCCGTCGTGGCCTCGACAAAGCCATGCTTCCGGGCAGCCCTCACTCCTCCGAGGCCGGTTTTGGAAGCCACGCCTTGCAAACTGACCCCAGCCTTCTTAAACGCCGGGATGAGGATCTTGTTGGCGTAATTTCCGGCCCCGACAAAATGGATCGATACTTTCTCCTGACTCGTTTTCCGTTTTGCATCCTCCCTATTTTGTTCGTTTGCATGGAAAGATACCGTGCGAGCCTTATCCGAAATCTCGACCGAAGGGTATTTCAATAATATGCCGAGTGACTTTTCAGCTCCCCCGACCAGTTGATAAGCCTTCTCCGCTTCTTCGATCTCAAAATTGTGGGAAACGAGGGATTTCACCTTAAGTTTTCCCTCTGCCATCATATCAAGCACTGCCTCAAAATTTCTTTGCTCCGTCCAACGAACGAATTCGAATGGATAATCATTTCCCTTGTCCTCGTAATTCGGATCATATCTTCCCGGCCCATACGAACAGCTAACCTGAAAAGTCAATTCCTTCTCATAAAATTCTGCTCTGGACAATTCCAAGCCAGTGACGCCTACCAGAACGATACGCCCCCTTTTACGACTCATCCTCGCGGCTTGACTGACGGGCTCGTTACTCTTACTCGAAACCGTTAGAATCACGGCATCGACTCCCCGGTCTCGAGAAAAACTTCGAGCCACCTCAACCGGATCACGCCCTTCCGACAAAAGAAAAGTCTCTGCCCCGAAGCCCGACGCCAAATCCAAGCGTTGCTGATCCAAATCAATGCCCAAAACCCGGCAACCATTTGCCTTCAAGAGTTGAACGGTCATCAATCCGATCAATCCCAAACCCATGACTACCACCGACTCACCCAGAGTAGGCTTGACCAGACGAATGCCCTGCAAGGCAATGGAACCAAGCACCACAAAGGCAGCCTCATCATCGGAAACGCCATCAGGCACTTTGGCGCAAAGGTTCTTCGACGCGGCGACCACACCCGCATGTTTACCATTACTCACCACACGGTCACCAATCCTGAATCCGNTCGCATCACTTCCTCGATCAAGNACTCGACCAACGTTACAGTACCCCATCGGCAAGGGTTCGGCCAACTTATCGAAGACTGCCTCAANGGTTGGCTGNAATCCGTCCGTTTTNATCTTATCCAAGACCATCCGAACTTTTTCGGGTTGCTGACGAGCCTTCTCCAAGAGTCCCGCTTTACCAAACTCAACGAGCATCCTTTCGGTTCCGGCCGAAACCAAGGTNCTCGAGGTTGCAATCAAAAGTTGACCTCGATCGAAATTCGGGATCGGAACTTCCTCCACACTTGTCTTACCGGTTTTCAATGACTGAATAATTTGTTTCATTCCATCTGNTTGATCTTATAATCTGGCTTCTTCGGATTNANACGGAGGAANCTCTTAATTATTATACTTTTCGCAAAGAGCATCAACGATCGTCCTTGCTGAGTTTCCATCTCCATAAAAATCAAAGGACCAATCCAAAATGCTTTCGCGAACTTGAGAGACTTTCTCGGAAATGGAGTCCTTCATTGGAACTGCCAAACGATTATGTCCCTCAGTCAGTAATTCCTTCCATTCGGTTTCCGTACGAAGAGTTACACATGGCACTTTATGGAAAAAGGCTTCCTTCTGCATGCCTCCGGAATCCGTAAGGATCATGGAAGAATGCTTTTGCAATTGAAGAATATCCAGATAGCCCAGGGGGGAACAAACCTTCACCTTCTTGGACAANTTTTGCATCAGCGAAAAGGAGTCAATCCGCTGTTGGGTTCGCGGATGNATGGGTAGCACAACCGTCATGTCTTCCGAGACTTGATTCAAACCATCGATCAACCATTCCAAATTATCCCGATGATCCACGTTTTCGGCACGGTGAAAGGTACAGAGGGCATACCCCTTTTCCTCAAGTCCTAGATTTTGCAAAATCTTACTGCTCTTTTCCGATATCTTCCCGAAGTTGAGGGATGCATCAAGCATAACGTCACCCGTTCTTACGATCTTACTTCTCGGTATGCCTTCCCGCAAAAGAGAACCGACCGAATCTTCGGTTGGAGCGAACAACAAGTCACTCAAATGATCGGTAANGATTCGATTGATCTCCTCGGGCATTTTCCGGTTGTACGAGCGCAAACCGGCCTCAACATGNGCAACCGGGCACTGGAGCTTTGCCGATGCCAGGGCCCCTGCAAGGGTTGAATTCGTATCTCCGTAAACCAAAACGGCCTGGGGTTTGACTTGTATGATCAATCGCTCGAGCCGCACAAGCATACCACTTGTCATTTCCGCATGAGAACCTCCTGAAATCCCAAGATTGGCATCGGGCTTGGCCATACCCATCTGTTCAAAAAAGATCTCTGACATATTCTCGTCNAAATGCTGACCCGTATGAACCAAGAACTCGGTGAGCCCATCCCTTTCCTTGAAGACCCGGGACACCATAGCGGACTTTATGAATTGAGGTCTGGCTCCTACCACAGTCAGGATTTTCATGTGCATTTCCTTTCCCCTACCATCAGCTTTTTAGAATCTCCTCGTAGAGTTTGATCAATTTTTCGCTTTCGACTTTCCAATTAAAATACTTTTCAACGGCAANCTTTCCATTTTTTCCCATTTCCATGGCTCCGGCAGGATCATCCAAAAGGTCCCTTACGGCATGNGCAATCCGCACGGGATCCTTCGGGTCCACGCAGATTCCACATTGGCATCTATCCACGATTTCCCTCCATAAGGGAAAGTCGGACATTACAATCGGCAAAGCTGACGACATATATTCGAAGATTTTGTTCGGTTGCGAATCGAGATGATTGGGCTCGGGTAAAAAAGTAACCAGCGCCACTCTCGATCGTGTCAGAAGATGNGCCGCTTGNTTGCGGTCCACGTGCCCCCAATACCTGACTTTTTTCCATCCATTGAGTAACTCCAACTCCTTTCGAAAGCCTTTGTCGACGATTTTACCGGCAAGATTCAAGGTTACGCCATCCAAATAATCCATGGATTGTACGATTTGACTGATACCACGAATCTCGGAAATTTCTCCCAAATAGATGATTTCCTTATGGTCAGCCTTCTCCCTCTTCGCCTCGAATTCTCCTAAAATCGGATAGTTGTTTACATTCGTAGTACGGTTTATGGAAGAATATTTCCGAGTAATGCTGGGCGTAGCTCCAATGACGTGATCCAGTCTGCTGCAGACGAACTTCTCAACCTTCGCAGCAAGTGAGGAAAGAACAGTGGCAGTCACCTTATTCAAATAATACTTCGATAGCAGCGCCTTCGGAAAATCCTCGTGGGCGTCAAAAATAACTTTTCTTCCTTTCCTCTTTAGAAGATAGGCATAAGGCCAAAGTTCTGGGTCATGCAGATGGTATAGGTCGCAATCCAATTCCAGAGCTTTTTGGTAGACCGCTTTCGAGGAACCAAAGATTCGATGCAAACGGCCTTGCGACAAGCCAACGTCATGAACGCTCACTTGATTTCCGAGCTCATCTCCTTTTCCATCAGCTACGACGTAATTGGTTTTAAAGCCATAGTGGGCAAGAGAAGTGCACATTTTTCTAAAGACTCTGATATCGTCACGAGGATGAGCCGAGCTTAGATGACAAACGTGGTTGGACAAAGTGGACTGCAAAGCTCCTTTGGGTTAGGAATAAAGCCTGACAACTCGGCCNGTAAGCGACTCTATGATNCGTTGAAGTCCTTTGAGAACCTTATATCGAAAATTCCAATTCGGAAAATCCAANTGGCTGCGATTGGGTTCTTGCAGGAATTCATCGAATTGGGAACGGGAAATTCTTAGTTTTTTGCAAAAATAGCTTATGTCCTGCTGAAGTTGATCAGGCTCGTAGAGTGGTTGCCCCAATTTGGCCAATGCCTCTTCGCGAACCATTTGCCCTGAAGCGATGAGACTCGAAAAGTGAGGTCTTCTTTTATCGTATCCGAATTTCTCGGGTAAGTAGAAGTTCTGAAAAAGGGCTGTAAAAATAGACTCNCCATGTTTTCGGGCATAGCTTTTGTACCCTACTTTTTCCTCTAATTCCTCAAGAGCGAGAGCCTTGTTGTAATTCATGTAATTCAAAGGACGCAAAACCCTCATTTTCTTGATCATGGGATACCAAAAATAATAATCGAAAAAACTTATGGTCTTGTAATCTCTCAACTTGAATTCCCCGTATTTCCTATGGATGGCCTTGAGATTGACCGCATCCATCGCACTGCCGTGCCAAGCTTTGGGAAAGATGGCTTCCGTGGCAAAGTTACCTCCCGAAAGAATGTATTTGATCCCATTACCNATGGCAAAGTGATAGAGACTGGCAAAGAAAATGTGATCTTGAGGAACGTCTTGGTTGGCGATTCCGGATCGGAGGAAAGCCAAGTGAAGATCGCGCATTTCCTCCCAATCGACCACATGCGTGTGCAAATCAAATTCGCAATGCTTTACGATTGCCTCGATGTTGGCGACGGCAAGCTCACTGTTCCAACCGGCATCCACGTGAACAACCAACGGGCGNAACTTCCACTCGTGGACTTTCAAAGCCAGGTAGGAACTGTCCAATCCACCACTCAGTCCAAGAATGCAATCGTAATCCTTGCCTCTTCCCGATGCCTTGATTTTCTCAAGCATGACCGCTTTATGAGCTTCGCCCTTTTCATCCGGGAACCATTTTCTTCCGGCAAGTTCTTCGAATTCATGGCAATGGTTGCACACTCCTTTTGAATCAAACGAAATCATCGGATCCGAGGTATCCATTACGCACTTTTTGCATTGTCGGTACTCTTCCCTGTTGAGCTCAGAGCCTTTCATCAGCCTTCTTCGAACAAATTCACCAAGTCTTGGTACTTGGGATAGGTTATGAGAACCGCTCGATGCGGACCATGAAAAACAAAGAATGCGCCGGCAGCCACAGCACTGGCGCCTGCGTCCACAGACGCTTTGATATCCGGTAAACTTGAAATTCCTCCAACCGCAACCAGGGGTACTCCGATGCTTTCGCTGGCGGTTCTGATCAAATTGAGATCCGGACCGCTTAGAGTTCCGTCCCGATCCACCGCATTCAACAGAATTTCCCCTGCGCCGGCTTCAACCAATGCTTGTATATGATCGAGCCACGGGCCGTTGCGATCCTTTTTGGTCTTGGACTCGTAGACTTGCGGTTTTCCCAACCAGTTTTTCCTGACGTCCACCGATGCGATGATACTCTGACTTCCAAAACGATCCTTCAACCTTCCGATAAAAGTCGGATCCTCCAAGGCTCCGCTCTGAATGGAGATTTTTTCAACGCCTAGGGAAAAGATTCTTTGAGCTTGGTCAATGGATCTTATCCCCCCACCGTAAGCGAGGGGCATGAAGCATTCTCCTGCAAATTGTTCGATAAGCGAGTAATTGGGTTCCCTTGATTCAACGCTGGCGTTGATATCCATAACCATCAATTCGTCGACTTCCTTCTCATTGAAGATGCGGATCGCGTTGATCGGATCTCCAACGTATTTGGGGTCCTTGAATCGGGAAGTCTTCACCAGACCTTCGTTACGCAAAAGCAAAACGGGAATGACACGGTGCTTCAGCATGAGTCAGACTTGAAGAAACCGTCTCATTAGTTCCATACCGAAACGATGGCTTTTCTCAGGATGGAATTGTACGCCAAAAATATTCCCTGACTCAAAGGAGGAACAGAAATCCATCCCGTAATCAGTGTAGGAGGACAGGATGCCTGAATTCGAGGGGACTACGTGATACGAATGAACGAAATAAAAACGTAATTCATCTTCGGAATCGGAAAACAACCGAGAACCTTTTACTGGATTCACGACGTTCCAACCCATATGAGGGATCTTCAGTTTCACTTCTTCGGGAAATCGGAACTTTTGCACGGTTCCCCGTACGAAGCTCAATCCTTCGGCTTTTCCCTCTTCGCTTCGCTCGCAAAGCATTTGCATACCCAAGCAGATACCAAGAACAGTTCGGTTTTCAACCACGATCCGTTGCTTCAGAGCTTCGATCAAGCCATGTTCTCGCAACGAGTTCATTCCATGATCAAAATGTCCCACTCCGGGAATGACGATCTTCTCGGATTTCAAGACCTCATCCGCACGCCGAATAATCCTCGCGGTTCCTCCCACATGTTCAATCATCCGCTTGACGGAGCCACAGTTTCCCAATCCACTATCAAGTACTTCGATCACTTTATGCGTTCATTCCAAACTCAGCCATCAATACCTTTTTTTCTTGCTCGAAGCATAGTGACTTGGCGGCTTCTTCCGAGTTCAATTTTGCCCTTCTTAGATTTGGCTGAGTGATCGTTTCCATAACCCGAACCATGTCCTCAACGGAGAAGCCAGACCCAACGAATCCACATTCATACCGGTCAACGATTTGAGCCATATCAGGAGAAGGTCCTATGACCACAGCGAGCTTTGCTTGGATGAATTCGAACAATTTATTGGGCAAGCAATGCCTAAGGTTTAGGGTCGATGGTTCCACGTAAAAGAATCCGACGTCATAAGATCCCAGCATCTGAACGATGTCATTAATTTCCACCGGCTTCCGAAATCGAATCCTCGGACAATCCAAGGCAATCTCCTTGAGTTTTTTGACGTAACTCGCACTTCCAACCAAATAGAAATCCAAGGTAAACCGGTCATTCAGGGAGCGTACGATTTCAATCATCATTTCCAATCCACGATTTCGATTCGCCGCTCCGTGATGGACCATTCTCACTTTGTCGGGCAAAGGATCGACAAATGGAATTGCCTGCGAAACAGGAACGCTCCTGAATACCTTTGCCACAAGCCCAAGTTCATTCTCATACAGTTTTGCCAAACCATCTGAAACTGTCAGCAGGTAATCACAGGCAGGCAGGTATTCCCTGCAAAGCCGATAACGCTCCGGTTGTTCCAGAAGACGAAACTTCAGCGATTCCTCATTTTGCTTGGGATAAAACTCCCGAGCGTCAAAAACCACCTTTGCTCCTCTTTTGCATCCAAGCAGCAAAGGGAGCATTTGAAGATCCTGTACGACAATGTAATCATAATTCGACGAGATCAGTTCTTGCCTAAAACCAGTAAGTTTGAAGCGGTAATCATTCAACCAATTCCTTAACCTTTGCCAAGGAAAGACACGAATGCCCAGACTAACGATCAACCCTCGAAAATACCTTCGAACTCTTGCGAGTAAGGAAAACTTCGGAACTTCCAAAGCAAACCAATGCCTGATTGCGGGATTCTCCCGGCATCGATAACCCAAGACGTCCACCGCAAAATGAAGTTCACTGAAAAAACGAACCATTCTAGACGGACGAGGATCTGCCGATGGATCGGAAAAGCAGGCAATTAAGACGGTTTTTCGATTTTTTTCCCTATCGTTGGTCACCTTTTGCAAAAACGGAACATGAGATGGTGAGGAAAGCTAAGGAGAAACTTCTATCTTTCTGCCCAACAGTGTCTCCACAAAATTCTTTATCCTCTTCACAAGTTTGTACCTGAGATCCCAGTTGGGAAAGTCCGTGTAGGAGGAGTTCGGAACTTTCATCAATTGTTCGAATTCCTCTCGGGTGATCCGAAGTTTCTTGCACAAGAAGGCAATATCCTGCTCGAGCTCATCCTCCTCGTATAGCGGTTTTTTCATTTCCACCAAGGCGTCATCTCGAGAAAGTTGTCCCGAGGCGATAAGGCTCGATAGGTGTGGCTTTCTTTTGTCGAAACCAAACTTTTCGGGCAGCCAATAGTTCTGATAAAACTTGGTGAACAAGGATTCACCATGCTTTCTGCGATAAGGCTTGTAGCCAATCTTCGCCTGCAGTTCCTCAAGAGCGCGGTTCTTGTCATAGGGCATGTAATTAAGGGGTCGAATTTCACGTATTTTGTGAACCAGAGGATACCAGAGATAATATTCGAAGAAACTTATGGTTTTATAATTTTTAAGTTTTCCTAGTCCATATTTTCGGTGAATCGACTTAAGGTTCGTCGAATCCAGGTTCGAACCCAACCAAGATCTGGGGAAAATGCCCTCGGTCGAAAGGTTGCCACCCGACAGGAAATAACGAATGCGGTTGGAGGCGGCAAAATGACGGAGGGTTGAAAAGAAAATGTGGTCTTGAGGGACATCCTGATTCGAAATCCCAGATCTGAGGTAAGCCAACTGAAGATCTCGCATTTCCTCCCAATCCACAACATGGGTATGCAAATCAAAATCACAGTGTTTGAGAATTGCCTCAATGTTGGCCACGGCAAGTTCACTGTTCCAGCCGGCATCAACATGAACCACAAGAGGGCGTAGTTTCCATTCGTAGGCTTTGAGAGCCAAATAGGAACTGTCGATGCCTCCGCTTAATCCAAGAATCGAATCGTACTTTTTGCCTTGGCCTTCCTTTTTGATTTGAGTCACCAAGTTCTCCAACTTCTTAGTCCCCTCCTCGTTCGGAAGCCAAATCTTACCGGCGAATTCGTCAAATTGAGTGCAATGGTTGCATATTCCATGCTCATCGAAGGAAATGTCCCTGTCCGAAGTATCCATGATGCAACGCTTGCAGACTTTTTGCTTCACTTTGCTCTGCGAAAAATTATGCGTTCTCTCTTGTTGTCCTCATTATGCCTGAAAAAGGAGGAGCTACGAAAAGGGATTCTTAGGCTTGGTATTTCAGGAGAAACCATTTGGGTGGAGGTAAATTTGGGCTCCATGGTTTAGTATTTTTGAATAAGGCGACAAACTCTCTCCAATCGAATGAGGCGAGTTCCTTAAAGTCTTGCTTCCAGTTCGAATCAAGAGAACTGGAACCCTCTTGATAAACAACCACGTATTTTGTCTTCCAGCGGAGGAGGTTTTCCAGCACTTCATTTTTTGTTCTTCCCCAGCAGTTTGGAGCTTCCACATAATTTGTTTGAGACACAGCCCACCAATCGGGAAAAAGGTTGATTTTCCTCAAGGTGGCAACATGCAAAGGAACTTCGTGAATATGCCTGTAGCCATCAAAGATTTTCCCGTAAGAACCGTCTGGGTCGGAAAATGCAAAGTATACCTTTGAGCCTTCGGGCACTGGGGAAAAGAAATTTGAAACTTGGTCCAACAACTCTTGATGGTCAAATGGTTCATGGACACGGATTGCACTTAATTGGCCTTCCTCGGAAAAATCCTGGACGGAAAGAAAAAAACCATAGGAACAGGCTGCGAGCCATAGGCTGAACAAGGTCACCCAATTGGGTCCGACCACCAAGACTTCGGTTGCAAACAAGCTAAGGAAAATCACGATGAGCGACTCATGATCAGCCACCCGAAAGAATCTTTGGTTGAACAAGAAAATCAATATTCCGAGCAAAGCCAAATACGGCACTTTTGAAGTCTCCAAATAGAAGAGCAAGCTGGCGAGTGAATACAGGAGCAGGTAATATATGGAGTTCAAGGAAAGACTTTGAATCTCTCTTCTGTATCGAACTTCTCTGGAAGTAAATCCGATCAGCTTCGATATTTGAATTAGAGATTTCTTCAGATTGCCCTGTTTGATTAATGGCAAAAACCTCAATAGAACCAGCAGCAACGCCGGCAAGATAGTGATCAGGGGAAGGAAGGAATTTTCCTGAACCGCGTAAAGCAATACGATTGGAATTGCGAAGAAAATTTGGGTAAGACCTCCCAACCCCCCACCTAACCAGGCTATAGAAGCAAGTTCCCAGTTCTGATTGCTCAAGCCGAATAAAGCCACGGGCAACCACATCCACCCAATGATTTGGTAATTCTGCCTGGCAAATGCCATCGCGTAAGACGAAGAACTCAACAAAAGAGCCACCGAAACCCAAATGCACCATTTGGGTTCTACGGTAATCAGCCAAGGCAAAAAGGAGAAACACCAAAATAGGGTTCCGAGCAAAGTAACGACCGGAGCCGCATTCGCGTAGCAAAAACTACTGAAGGATGAAAGATGGAACCAATTGCTCAATGGATAATCACCCAAGCCAAGGAGTGGACTTATGCCACCTCTTCCGTAATTTCTAATATTTATCCATTGAGTTCTGTAGAATAAATTGTTCAAGGAATTTACGGGATGAAATCCCATGAAATTACTCCACTTGCCGCCAAGCAAAACTTTCGCTTTCCAAATCCCTTGGAGCCACGCGATGGGCATTCGCCACAATAAGAAAATTGGATACAAGAGAATTTCCAGTTTGGTCAGGATTGGTAGCCTGAAGAATCTTTTACCAAGAGCTTTCATAACCGGACCAATAGATGCTCAGCGCAGTTTGACGAAAAAGTCTTCGAACCAATTAAACTATCGGAATGCAGATTCTCTTCCGTTTTTTTAACCATAATGCTATTTGCCGATTGGGTCATGAGACCCTCTCGCTCTTGAGGTGAAAATGGAAAATGACCAAGTTGGATAACAGTAAGGCGAATACCACTGATCCTCTGAGAATAAAATGTTCATTAATGGAAGTAATCATCCAAACCGCCGCCGAGACACCGATTGCAATCTGGATAACCAAAGAGAAATCAAATAAATTTATGGACCACAGTCGCTGGCTTACGAACAAAGAGATGAAGGTACTGATAAAATGGGTCAGTGCGGTTGCAAAGGCAGCTCCTTCACCGCCGTATTTTGGGACCAACAACCAATTTAAAAGCACCCCGACTCCCACGGCAAAGAGCATAATGTAGAGGTTGAGATATGTCTTTTCGGTTTTCCAAATCCCGGCAGCGGCTATGAGGTAAAATCCATAGAACAAAGATTGCCAGGCGAGTATTCCCACAATTGGCCAAGCATTTGCATACAAAGGTCCCGCGAACCACTTGAGAAGCCAAGGTGAGAGCATCGTCAAAGCGACCACGCAGGTTGTCCCGCATCCCATATAAACTCTCGCAATCAAACGGAAAGTTTTAGGTCCATCGTCACTCTGCATCGAATCCATGGCTATGGGCCACCAAGCTTTTCGGAAAGTTTCCACTGCAATGGTCATGATCATGCTGAATTTCGCTCCGATTGCAAAAATGCCTAGTTCCTTGACCTCGTAGTAATGCTGCACAAACCAACGATCGCACGTGGTCATGAAATACGTTGCCAATCCGGCTGGGACCAAAGGAAGACCGAATTTGATTAACTGCGGCCACCATTCCGAATGGACTTTTCTGAAGTTGAGATAGCGCCTCACCCTGAACCATCCGAAACTTCCCACCAGAAAGGAAGAGATGGCGGTCCCCATAAAGAAGCCAAGAATTCCTCCATCAAAATAAAGAACAATGATCAGAACCAGGCAGGTTGCAGTGATTGCTTGACCAAGAGTAATACTAATATATCCCCATGGTCTGTAGAGCAGTCGCATAATCTCACTGCTTTGGTTCAAAATTTGTGTAAAGAGAGCGTTTGCAAAAGCGAACGCAAAATATTCGGGACCCAACTTTCCTTCAAAAAAAACAGCATTCAAAGTTGGGGCGAGGAGAGTCGAAAGGACCACAATGGTCCCTCCGAAAAGAAGCCTGAACTGCAAGATTGAGGAAACGAGACTGGCCTGAGTTTCCAATCCCTCATCCTTGTGCTTGAAAAAATACATGGATTGAGCCGAGTCCATACCCATCACGAGCAGGGCAGCGAGAAAGCTGCTGATTACAGCGAGCATTTCAATGCTTCCATATTCAGCAGGTGAAAAAATTCTGGTGTAGATCGGTAAGGTCAAAAAGGAAACACCTTTGGCGGCAATTCCGCCCATGCCATAGATCATCGAATCCTTACCTAACTGACGAAGTCTATTCATTATTTCGTTCGTTTCCCTGAAAAGCTTGAATGCGTCGAATCAATAGACGAATGGCTGCGGAGTATGCCGTCTGTTCGTTTTCAAAGTAAGATGCCTTTGGGGAAAGGAGAAAGTTCTCAGTGTCTAGCAGTTTTCCTTCGTCAATTTTGGAGGTGACCTCATGAAGAGAGGCAAACTGTTCGAGGGCGCCATCCTTCAAGGCCCTTGCAATGGAACCGAGTCCCCCGTACTCCGGAACCCTTGCCGCATGAATGTTGTAAATCGGGATTCCCATACCCAACACCTCTTTGCTGACAATCAAACCTGCTCTAAAGAGAACAACCTCCGTGGGCTTAAAGGTACTGAGACTCTTGATAAGATCAGAATTTCCCTGGATCCCAGGATAATTTCCGGAGGGTTTCCGCCCCCCTCTCTTACATTCGGCAAAAAACATCTTAATGACCAGATCGATGGATAAAACCCCCTTCCCCACCAGTCTGATGACTCTCCTGTAATTAGAGGAACGGTCTATTTGCAGATGAAGGTGAGCTTGACGAACGATCTTGCTGAGAGCCAAACCTCCCAACTTGTCATTTCCTAAGATTACGAGGAGGCTCAAATCTACTGAAGGGGGAAGTTAATGGTCTCGTTGCAAACTCTTTTGGAATGGGGATAATCTCCGGAGCTATTGTAGCAACTCAAGTGAGGTATCGAGTATTGAATTAGTTCGCCCAAATGGATGCCTTTTTGGGCAAACTCTTCGATGACTTCGTTTCTGTTTGGAACACGGATTGTATAATGGGAGTAGGTCGCCCCCTCGACGATAGGTGGAAATTCCCAATCTGTTTTTTTTTCCAAATTCCGATCATACCACTCCGCTTTCTTTCTTCTTCTTTCAATAATTGCAGGGTACTTTCTTAACTGAACGAGTCCAACGGCGGCTTCGACGTCCAGCATTTCATCCAGGTAATCGGGCGGGAAATGTATTTTTTCATCCAAGTGATACGCTTTGGTTAGCTTGTTTAACAAAGGAGTTTTGTTTTGAAGCCACCAAGTCAATCGATACGCAATGGAATTAAAAGCAAAGTAAACGGACAACAGGTATATCCTTCGCAATAATGGCTTAAGAAAACCGGGTTTCTTAAAATTTGCATCCCTCCATTTACGAACCTTATCGGCAAGTTCCTGACATTGAAAAGTCAGCATGCCACCAAATATGCTGGTCATGATTTTACTAACGTTGAACGCGTAAATAGCCACATCGCCCGAACTCCCTACGGTACGCCCGCGCCATTGCGCTCCGAAAGCGTGGCAACAATCCTGCATAAGCCATATTTTATGTCCAAACCGCTTTTCGGCGTTTTCCACCATTCTTTCAAGCCGCTCCAAATCTTGAGGGTAACCGAACGTATGAGTGGCAATGATACCTCGGGTCCTTTCATTGATCAAAGACTCGGCTTGTTGGAGATTCATGTTGTAATCATGCAAGTCAATATCGACAAACTTCGGTTTGTTTCCGCTGAGAGTAACGGCATGAGCAACCACCGAACAGGTGTAGGATGGCATAAGGATTTCGGCATTTTCGATTTCCAAAGCCTTGAGGAATGCCCATTGGGCGGAGCGACCATAAGGAAAAGCAACTGCGTCCACAGCTTCGAACTTTTCGGCAAACTCGCTTTCAAATTTACCAACCATTGCTTTGTTCGGTCTGAACATGGCAAGGATTTCTCTGAAAGAGAGAGAGGGCTTGAACCTAGGGATCATTTTTCGAGCGTTCGTCGTTGATTTGCCAATAGCCCTTACTCGCCATGTGAACGGAAACAAATGGAGCATTCAACCAACACCTTTTAAACCCGTTAGGGACTTCGTGCTTATCTTGGAAATGCAAGTTCTTGCCCAAAGTGATTTCCCTAGAATTCCAAACGGGCCAAAGCTTTGGTTTGGTAATCAATCGTCTCACTAAAATTCTCTTCGTCCATTCCCGAAGTTTGGAGGAACGAAAAACGGTAAGACATAGAATCCTCAGGATCAGAAAACGAAAGGGAGTTGAAAGGGTCTTGGGCATTTCCGCAATCTGACTGGTTATGACAATTTTTGACGAATCTTCCTCCGGCACTTGGTTATCCTGATAAAACTGACTGCTGCCCAAGGAGCCGTTGGGCGATTCAAAAACAACTCCNGTATCCAAAATCTTCAATTCATCTTTTACGAAATGCTGAACCACCCCACCCATTTTATAACCTATGATCGAATAGTGTTCGCTTCCTCGGTCGATGACAAGACCAGCATCGGGAAAATCCGTTCTCGCATGATTTCGCTCCTGACAAGGAAGCNTAAGCNCATCAGAGAGNCTAAAGTTTGGTTTCTCCCNATTAAACTTNGATGCGGCCCAAGCATAGGAGTTAAACATGGGGGATAGGTTGGGTTCGTCCATNCATGATAAGCTGACCACTTTTCGTTCGATTATGGATCGCATCATGAATTCGCTGAGAAGAGATGCTTCAGGTATTGAATCGCTAAGATTAAACAAACCTCCAGGATAATAAAACCTTGTCGCACGACNTCCATAATGTCCGCCAAATGATCCGTCGGGATGGGCAAAGTGGCAAAGGAACTGCACCGATTTCCGCAAAGGTTCCGATAAATTGAATCCGGAGCAATGGAGATGAATATCCGCCAAATAGTTCATGCACAGCGATTGATAACCCGGGTCCGCTCCTTGGTACTCCTTGAACCATCCTTCNGATGACTGGTTTTCCAGGATGCGATGCAAGAGCAACTCACCCTTTTCCTTTGCCTTAGGGTCATCTCCCGAAACCAGATTCCATCGAAACAAAGCCGCGCTTGCGGTCGCCAAATGATTGGACACAAAGGCATGATTCTCGTCTGCTTTGGTCAAGTACCCGACAAGAGGTTTGATAATTTGCAACCAACGTTCCTTCCTATTNTCGTCAATGATTTCNTTGAGAAGATCATACGCGACGAGAAGATCATACGCGACCAAAGCGGTCACACAATAGGAACCTTCATTCGGAAAAGCCTCTTCAAGACTTCCGTTTTTTCTTGTCAGTTTTTTGGCACCGAGAAATAGGGAATGGATACGTTCCTGAAAGACCTCTTCTTCCGTAGGATAAGGCCAAAGCNCGTTGACCCAGAGTCTGGCCAGACCATTGGCAAAGCCTTGAAAGGTTGCATTGGCAAAGTCTATCAGCCCCCAGGCCCAAAAGTAACGATCTGNGAACCCNTAGCTTNGGCTGGTCTCGTCGCNGTCAATCAAAGACAAGACTCTTGGCAAATTGGCAAGAATTTCCCGATGAAATGGATTTTCCTCTATTTCGTGTTTTTGTAGCAAAATCTATAAGTCAAGTTACANTCGATTGAAGCTAAAAAGGGAATTGGCCATGCCTTGAGATCCATTCTTTGGAAATTTTGATCCAGACTTNGAATAATATGATCGGCAAAGTTTGGATGCTCCCAGCAAATCAATTTATCGTAATTGATTGTCGTATTTCTTTTTAGCCATCTCCTTGTCGTAAAGAACCTACCCAGACCCCAAAGCAAGCCACCTTCGGTTGGAATCGCGCCAANGATTATTCCGTTTGGCTTCAAGTAGCGCTTAATGCTCNTCAGATAATCGATCAATGGATGAAGATGTTCCAAGGAGTAAAAACTCACCAAGACGTCAATCGAATGTTGTTTTATGGGAAGATCTTCGTTTCTTCTGATGAGATAAGATTGGTAAGGAATCTTTTCTCTTTCAAAGACTTCCTTTGAAGCATTCATCATGCCCTCGTGGACGTCAGCGATAAAATATTCCTTNGGGTGGCCATTCCAGAATTTGTAATGACGCAGATNCCCTGGACCAAACTCAAGNACTGTCTTATTTTCAAGATCAAGGCTCGACATAATTTCATAACCTGAGTCATTGACCACTGCACCGATTCCTTTTGTTTGGTTTTCNAGGTAGAATTCGGTCTGCATGCCTTGCCATTCAATCCAGCATGGATCTTCCCTTACGGGATGAAGTCCATAGCGCATTCGATCACCCCAAAGTTTCTCGGATAGGAAATTGGGCATTAGATCACGANCGATCAATACGATTTTGGGGTTGAATGGGAAACGATCGATAAAAAGGTCTTGTTCAACCTACTGCATAAATGAATGATCAATGCTTCTAGGATTGGGATTTTNGAGAGGANGGCAAAAAACCAAAGGACTGGAATTTTGTGAAAAAGAACANCCAAGGCATCCATGCCGCGCTTTTTTCCGGATGATTCCTCGATTACTAGAAAATCACAAGTTTCNTCCTGAGCTAAGAAATTTTTCGATGATGGATTGTCTTTGCTTAAGAAGGTCAGTTTATCCAACCAATCATAGCGTTTCGCAAGAACGGCAAACTTTTTTTTGTGAGNGCAACCGGGATCGTAAATNATCGTTACNTTTCTGAATAAAGCGTTCCAATCCAAACAAAGTAAAAGAATAAAAGTACTACCCAGGAAATTGATCCCTGCAGTCAAATACACAAAGTAATGCAGAAAGAACATGTTCGTTATAAGAAAAAGACGATATTTGGGATAAAATAGAATTGAAACAAACGCCAGCTCTCCCACTAAAGTCATTAAGCCCGCAATAACGGACCAGAAGTATCCAGCATTCAGGACTCCCAGACAAAAAAGGGCATCNACCCTTCTACTTGTGAGGAAAAGCGAATTTTCGATGGAAACTTGAGCCAGTTTCTCCAAGTGAAGAACGAATGGCCACCATGGTCCGACGTCGATCAGTTTNTTNAGACCGGAAGTGGTGTAAAAAAGNCCCACAAACAAAAAGAGAAGAAAGACCGGCCATCNGTTCTCATTGNATCTGTTTCTGTTGTTCCTCTTAAAAAGACAATAAAACGAAGCGCTCGAACTCAGCGCTAAGATGAGTAAAACNACAAGCAATAAAGTTCCTCCTTCCAATTCTGCATTTGTCGCCTGAATAAAACCAGTGAAATGAGTGAGTAAAAGAAATAGGCATAACGCGCAAATTCGTGGAAATATTCCAAGTAATCCGAGAATGGCAATGAGCATTGAGATTCTTTGACTATGGTACAAGGTTGCGGTGGAGGGGTAATCAACGAACCAATACAGAAAATGCGTATTCAAAATTTCCAAAATGAAAGAGGGATATACGCTCACATAGGGTCTGTTGTAATTAAAATACTCGANTGGCAATTCGCCATAAATCGAGTAGTCCCTTGATGCCAATCTCAGAATGCAATAAGAGAAGGCTATAAACTGCATCAACCAAAAGTGATAGGGATAATCTTTTTGCCGGTANTCGAATAAGTTTTTCATCGACTGAAAACCNGATTGATNCTNGCTGAAGAAATTNCATNGACCGAACCATCCGANNTNAGNTTCAGNTCCCAATANTCNACNTTGGNAATTTTNCTNCCNTNAAANTCACTGTAATCAATTCGGGCAAAAGGAGTATGCTCAGGATAAAGNCTCTGGTAATCTCGAATCATCGGGATTTTATAATTGATCAGTTCAAGAAAAGTTTGAGGGGACTCCATAAACCGATCCGGGAATACGATTTCCAACAAGCCAAGATTAATGGGTATGGTTCGGTTGTCTTCTGTAAACGCAATNAGGGCGTTTCCTGAAATCGTGTAAGGTGTTTTTTGAGTGGAGGTTAGGAGACTGAAATTTTCCCAATTAATTGCAGATTTCAAATAGGNTGGAGAAAATCCATTGGGTTTCTCGGCGCCTGCGTTTATTTTCGATTCCCATTTGCTAAAATCCCATCCTGCAATTCCATGNAACCACCANCCTGCAAATATTTTGCTTTGGTAGACAAAAACGGCAAACAGCATAAGAATGTGAATTTTTTTGTTTCCGATTAGGTAGGACTCAAATTTATCCAAAAAGGGTTCGATTTTTTTTCTGAAGAGGCACAAAGAGCAAATTGAAATCAGCCCGTAAGCGGACCACCTTGCGTACAAGTCATAGGGGAAAGCGATCCCTTCTCCAACATGCCAACTGGGAAAATGCGAGAGGTAGTCCAAAAGCTCGTCGAATCCCACTAATTCAACCAGTTTGTTAAGGTATTGGCCATCATTCGCAGACAACCTTGAAAGCAACGACAGGATTGGAAAAAAGAACCCCATGACCGACCCGACGAGAAGGACATGGTACAAACAACTAGTTCTTTTCAAGATTTTTAATACTTTGAAGCAACTCCCGGAAACCATCCGACCATCCATAATCTTCGGACAAGGTATGAGGATGCCAAAGAGCAAAGGCTTCGCCCCTCACTAATTTACATTCCGCAATGATTCCGTTGATCCATTTCCGGCGCTCGATCGCATCCATGCTTTTGTAGTCATAGAGGTGAGAATCCATCAAAACGCTATTTGTGCATTTTACACCGTGAGGTCCTTCGATCGAAGGGTCCCAAGGATTCCATGAGATCACTGAACTGTTACGAAAACCAAAGCGATCGTTAAACATTAAGGTCGAGTCTCTCTTAATGCCGGCGACGGACTGAGCTTTCCAAGTGATGCTCCAACCAAACCGCAACCAATGCTGCCGACAGGAAGATACTTCCGAACCAAGGGAATTCTCAATTAGAAGCTTCTGTTCCTTCAAATTTTTGGCGTTATTCCAAGAGTCGAAGCTTGGGTGGAGCCCAATATCATGGCCAGCTTTTTTAATCTCTAGCAACAACGCTTTTATTCGATGGGAAGAAATCTCATAACTTGGATCCATCAACCATCTCCTTAGGTTCTTGGGACGTTCATCGGCGTAAAAGTTATAGACCGCTTTAACATCAAATTCTTTCTCGAGCTTGAGCAACTTTTCAAAAAGCCACCAATCATCGAAACCCAAAAGTATGCGACGCGCCTTGGCCAAGGTTCTCAATGACGCGGAAAACTTTCCTTTCCTAACAAGCAACATGGCATTGAATAGGTTGAAGGCTCCTTGCTTAATACGAATGGGAAGGGTTTTGCTCACAGCATCCACATCGTGAGAAACGGAGATTTTCGGTTGAGGTAACTCACCGAAAAAATCATCTTTCAGATTATTCTCGCGAAGAAACCATTTTCTCAAAAACAAACCGATTCGATTCACCCAAGCATAATCCCAAGCACGAGTGTCCCAACCTTTAAGCTTAAAACTGTAAGAATGAATCTCCCCAAAATCTCTTTCCCAGATTCTTTCATGCCAGCATTCCATCATTAAAAACGCAGCCAACCACCAATCAGTTTCTCTCCAGTCTGAAATTTTGAGCGACTTGGAAACACTTTCTCGGGGAACCAGGATTGCCCCATTCACTCCGCAATCCTCTGCCCACTTGGGAAGCTCGATTGATACCAAGTTCAAAGGAATCTGAAGTCTGCATTCCATTTGGTTATCCCTAATCTTCAAACGATTCAGTTCATTGCAGACAATGGGCCAATAGCAAGCCAACGAATGCAAGACATGGCGGATAAGTACCTCGCGTCTTGGTAATGTCAGGTTATTTGTCAATGAATTGTAAATGCCAAAGCTCCAAGCACAAAGCTCCCCACAATGACCGACCGCCGACTCCGGGGTTTGATATCATTTCCTCAAGAGCAATATGGCTATATATTCCCCTGCTCTTACTTCTTTCAGATAGTAAGGTGTCACCGACAAAATCTCTAAAGACTCCTCCTTGCATCCATTCTTTGATTGGAACAGGAAAACCCATTTTATCTTTTCGGTTTAGAATTTTCTCAGGCAAAAGATTTTTGACCGCAAGTTTCAACAGATGCTTGGTCCTTCCACCTTGAAATTTTAATTTTGGAGGAATCGTAGTTACCAAATCAACGAGCCTCGTATCGAGTAACGGAACCCTCGATTCCAGCGAAACCCGCATGCTTACTCGATCTTCCACTTGCAAAAGAGCCGGCAATAAAGTCTTTTGATCAAAATGCGTCATTTTATTGATAAAGGAAAGTGTATCCGGATGATTGAAGACTTTCTGAAAGATTGAAAAAAGGTATTCCTTATCAAATCGCTCCAAAAACTCCTTATCCAGCAATTCATGAATTCCCTGGCTTTTATCAACAAGTCGAAAATATCTTTGATCCATTTCTCCGAATAATCCTTCCCGCCAAAACTGAGAGAGAAGCGGAACGTATTGCTTCAGCACCGGCAGATGAGGCACGATTGATTCGAGGGAGACCAAGTGCTCCCCTTCTTCTTGCGTTTCATGAATCGCTCCCTTCAAAGCCTGTTCAAGATATCCTACGAGATACCTGGCATACCCACCAAAGATTTCATCTCCGCCTTGACCGCCAAGGACTACTTTCACTTTTTCTTTTGCAAGCTTGCTTACGGCATACTGAGGGAACAAACCAGGGCCAGCAACTGGTTCGTCCAAGGCATAAATGAGATCTGGTAAAATATCCGCAAATTCCTGTGCCGTTGGAATGGTCTGATGCAAAGAGCCTTGAGTTTGTTCTGCAATAATCTCTGCGTATTCGGATTCATCGTAATTTGCTCCCTCTGCAAATTTCCCATGAAACAAGGATATTTCTGAGTCCAATTGTTTGGATGCCAAGACGCTAACCAAGCTCGAATCCATTCCCCCCGACAGATGAGCCCCAACCGGAACGTCTGCACGAAGTTGTAACCGAACGCAATCCTGCAAGGTATCGTAAATTTGATCCAGATAATCCTGCTCCGTATGATTCCCATCGATTTTATAATTGGTATCCCAATATGTTACGGTCTTTTTTATCTCACTGCCTTGTCCCAAGAGATAATGTCCGGGCAAGACTTTTCTTACCCCCTGAAAAAGAGTCTCTTCATCCAAACACATTTGGAAGGACAAATACTGATTGAGAGCCTTTTCATTTCTTAAGACCGTAACTTGCGGATGAGCCAAGAGAGCCTTTATTTCCGAAGCAAAAAGCAGATGGTCATCGGTTTGACAAAAATACAATGGCTTTATTCCCATGGGGTCACGGGCACTTATCCATTGGTTTTCCTTCCGGTCATGAAAAACGAAGGAAAACATACCATTCAGCTTACCAATGGCATCGGTGTCGTATTGCACAAGCATATTAAGCAGTACTTCGGTATCGGAGATGGTATGGAAAGCAACGCCTTGGCTGATCAATTCTTCACGCAATTCCAGATAATTGTAAATTTCACCATTGAAGATGAGGGAATACCTCCCATCCTTCGAAATCATAGGTTGCTTGCCATTCTCAAGATCAATGACGGACAAACGGCGATGTCCCATCAGCACCTGACTTTGAATGTGGACCCTACCCTCTCCATCCGGCCCTCGATGATGCAAAGTCTTCATCATATCTTCGAGAACGCCCTCATAATTCTGCAAAGGCATTCCCGAGGAATGAATGCTAACTATTCCGCACATTTTTTTCGTAAAGTCGCGTAAATCATCAACCCAAATCTTTTTCTAGAAAAGGCGTAAAAAGGTTCTTCAAAAATTTAGGTGAACAAGTTGGATGATCGGATTCTCCTGACCAAAGAGGATTATTTTCCCAAAAGCTCCTTACCCTTTCAATACATGTCATTGGAAATCTTCCA
>NZLE01000052.1 GCA_002692605.1 Opitutia bacterium | reverse complement strand
CTTGAAGGCACCGTCGCGAGTGTAGGCTTCGGTGCCATCAGGCCTCTCGACTTGAAAAAAACCAACTCCATCGATGGCCACGTCCATCTTTTCACTTGTCTGGGTTAGCTGCCCTTGAGTGAAGATTTTGGCGGTGGAGACCACCTTGGTNCCATTTCCCATTTCAACGCCGGTTGGAATTACGTTCCCGGCTCCGGTTTGACCGCCGGCTTGCCTTGGGTTCTGATACAAAAGATCCTGAAACTCTATTTTGTTTTTCTTGTANCCTGTGGTNTTAACGTTGGCTATGTTATTGGAAATGACGTTCAAGTTGAGCTGCTGGGCCTGCATGCCCGTGGATCCGGAATATAGTGATAAATTCATTTNTGATTTTNTTTATTGGGTTTGACCAAGCGTACCGATGGCCTTTCCTATGTTTTCGTCGAAGGTTTGAATCATTTTTTGGTTTGCCTCATGAGCTCTAGAGACCTCGATCAAACCGATCATCTCCTCAATGCTGGAAACGTTGCTATTCTCCAAATAACCTTGCATTAAAGTAAATTGATCCGCATTTGCCGGATCCGGNACTGTCTCCGCTTCCTTAGCNACGAATCCNCCGCCAACCTTCTGCAAATCCAACAAGGGGTTCTCAAAAACGAAAACTCCAACCTGNCCTATATTTTGACCATTTTGAAAGATCAAACCCTCTTTATCGATGGTGAGATCACCTCCGCCGGGAATGGTCTGTATGTTGTTTCCCCCAACGTCGGAGAACTCATGCCCCATGCTNTTAACCATAACACCATCGGCATTCACGTAAAATTGACCGTCCCGAGTGTAAACCGCATCATCGTTTTGGTTCAGTAGTGCGAAAAAACCTTCTCCCCTCAGGGCCATATCCATGGGGTTGTTCGTTTCCCGCATTTCNCCCTCGTTATAATCGACTTGGTTCTTCATTACCGGAAAGGAACCGGGCATTTCGTTCCGCAAACGATCGTGAGTGCTGCGGGCAATTTCCCCGCCTTCGACAGCTTCGAAGCTTACTGCCACTTTCTTGTAACCTGCCACATGACTGGCAGCGATGTTGTTGGCGAGGATGTTTTGGTATTGCTCCAAACCCCTTAGAGCGGAGGCGTTTTCAAATAAGGAAAGGTTCACGCATCANGTGNAGCATGATTTATGCCATTCGGGTCTTCACTTCCCTNCAAATCCGGAAGAAAGCGAGAAAACAAGGAAATCAGTACTCGCAGTCGAGTTTCAAAAGACGTCCGTCAGGCAAATGAATGGTAATCGAAACGGGTTTGCCGTCAATGGAGGAAACCTCAACTTTCGGACATCCCTCCTCTTCGTAGATCACTTCATTTTCNAGNTCGGCGGCAACCTCCGCAGGCAAAGCTTGGGGTGCATCATTCGGATCTGGATTTTGGGAAGAATCCAAATAGGAACGAAAGCCCTCGTTGGAGTTGCCCTCAATTTGCGGTTCTCCTCCGCGTCCTGACAAATAACTTTGCATAAATCAAATAAAGCAGATGGCGTACCGAAAANTCATTCGAATTGCATAAGGTCTTCCTTACTCATGTCGAGGACCAAACTCAATTCAACNCGTCTGTTCTTAACGGGCTGATTTGGAAATCTTGAATCATTGGGTTTGGTCGAGCCGTGNCCTGTAATTCTTTCCAACTTATCATCAAGTTCATTGGCGGAATAATGAGAGAGCGCATCGGCGACTTCAATGCCCTGAAGAAGTGACATTTGCCAAGCGCCTCCACCCTCCTTCGATTCACCGGACTTGAGATGATTGGTATGNGAATCGACCCGATAAACCAAAACGTGCTGGGACAACAACCAAGACATCCTTTGCATCACTTTCCTCCCATGTCCGGTTAATCGCGGAGAAGAAGGCTCGAAAATGGGTTGATCGTCTCCGTGAAACAGAACCACTTTCAAGCCCTCCGAAGTCGCATCTATCTGAATGATGGAATCATCTATTTCGTGCAACCTAAGTCGCTGATACCAATCCTGAGCAATCCTGTGAAGAACGTCTATGTCAATGGAGGTGGTATCATTCGTGTTTCGCATCGTGGTATCGGAACGACCCACGATTTGATCGACCATGCTGCCCGGACGGGCATCCTTTTGTTCAACTGGGGTGGATTTGGGTACGCCAGCTTTGTACGGATCACGAAAGAAACGAGTTGTGGCGATAATCACCTCTTCGTCTTGAGACAAAATCCATAAAACCAAAAAGAGAGACATCATGCCGGTAACGAAATCGGCATAAGCCACTTTCCACGCACCCGCATGAGCTTTGCGAAAAGTTCGCGTCGTGGATTTGACGAGTGATTGGGGCATAAAAACCTTTACATCCAAAGCCGACCCGATGGATCAGCCTCCCTTAGCGGCATCCTTGCATCGTTCCTCCAACTCATCCGCAGTGGGCTGAATTTGTTTATCCAAAGACCTTCGACCAATCTCAACCGCCATGATTGGAGACAACCCGGTGGCAAATCCGGATACGGATCGTTCAACGATGTGATAATAGAGAAATTCTTGGGTCTGGTTGAGTGAAATCAATCGGCCGATGGGAATACCGACACCATAGGCCAAGAAGATTCCGAGGAACGTTCCACTGAGAGCTGCAGCGACCTTGTAACCCACGGATTCGGGGTCCTCCAAATTGGACATGGTATTGATGATACCCAAAACCGCCGCAACGATTCCAACTCCAGGCAAAGCGTCAGCGATCATTTCGACTGCCTTAACCGACCTGCTTGCCTCAGCTTCCCGACTACTGAGTTCGGATTTTAAAATCCCACCTATTTCTCCAGGCTTACAACGACCGTCCACAATCGGTCTGAGAGAATTACAGAGGAATTCCACCAATCCCTGATCGTTTAGAAAAGATGGATATTTGGTGAAGATGGAACTGTTTTGAGGATCGCTGACATGCTCATCCAAAGCGGGGGTTCCTTTTCTTCTTCCCAACATGAAAAGCTCGTAAAGCAAAACCAACAGGTCGATGAACTTACCTTGATTGGCGATCCCTCCCTTGAAGGCTTTGATAATGTCAGTCTTCAAGCTCATCAGTACGCTCTTAGGACTGGATACGACTAGAATCCCCAATCCGATACCGCAGATAATCATAATTTCTCCTGCGTGAATGAGGGAAACCGGATTCCCGCCCGCTACGACAAAACCTCCTATACAGGAAATGAAAACGATCGCTATTCCAACGGCTAAAAGCATGACTGATTAATGAAGAGATTTAAAATGGGCTTTCAAAGAAAGAACTGAATGTGATAGAATTTGACTGATTCGCCCTTCGGTCAAGCCAAAGATTTGCGCAATTTCCGACAATCTCAATTCCTCATAGTAATAAAGCATCAAGATTTTCTTCTGTTGATCGGGCAGTTCCTTTATACGCTCCCTCAGTAAAATAATTTTTTCCCGACCCTCCGTTTTTTCCAAAGCATTTTGCTCGGTCGGATCGGAAAGTGTTTCCGAAAGAGGCAGCCCCTCTTCACCTTCCGAAGAATGCTCCGAATACCCGTCAATTGGGATGAAGGAAATCGGTTGGGTTTCCTTTAGCAGTTTGGCATATTCTACCTTGCTGATTTGAAGTTCACGTACGATTTCATCTTCGGTCGGTTGTCGTTTGAGCTCGGATTCCATGGTATGAACCGTAAGTTGCAAAGATCGAGCTTTTGCCCGGTTTGCCCTTGGCAAACAATCGATTCTCCTTAGCTCATCCAACAAAGAACCTTTGATGCGCAAGGCAGCGTAGTTACCGAAGGACTTACCCTTTGTGGGGTCATATTGATTGACCGCCAGAATCAATGCCTTCGCTCCAATTCCATACATATCCTCGGATTCGTAATGATCCGGAAAATGATGCCGGAGTCTTGAAACGATCGATTTGACCAAGGGAAGATAGTCCTCGATCCACTTCTCTCGAGTTTTCTCCTTTTGCATAGCCGAACGATATCGATCAGCGGCCTCCTTCATCTTGGCGGACCTTTGATCAAGTCTATTATTTTGCTCTACGGTAGAACTCATTATCAATAAGCAAAAATACGTTAAGCCTTAGTCTCCACAAGAGGCTTTGGGGTGGTTGCGGCTTCGCTCATGGCTTGGGCTGCCAACTCTGCCGGATCGATCATATTCTTGACGGACTGGGGTGCTTTTGCAGTTGTATTTTCCTCTTTGGGTTCCTCGGAAACGTCCACTTTCATGAGTAAGTTCCCACGTAAGACCATACCCAGAAGAAAGCGACCGCTTAAGGAGAGAAACAAACAGCCTAGAGCGCCAAGCAAAAGGGCAAAGGAGGCATTGCCATGCAAAGCGAACCCAATCGAGAAAAACAACAGAAATCCAATGAACCCACTGAGGCAAAAAAAGAATTTGGCATCGTCATTCATAACCTAGACATTTTTGTAGGTCGAAAAACCTCGGGCATAAAGTTCTTCGGGAAATGTTCTGGAAATCAGTTGATTGAGAACGTTTGTGGAAAAATCTCCGGTTACGTTCTGGCCGTTGCATATGCACAGAGGGGAAAGATCCTCCTGTAGCAAGACTGGCCACAGCTTAGTGGAATTGGACAACTCGTCAAAATGAGTGATTGCCAAGTGAGTCGCTCCCAAATGTTTGGCGGACCTGATGCTGCGGAGCAAAATGTCTCTCTCGTAAGCGCCGTTTACGACCAATACCCGAGTATCCACCTGCATGGCATCCAGAGTCTGCTTGGCTTCCACCCAATCCTGCAGGTTACTTAAGGATAGACCCGGGAAGTCCAAATAAAGAGGAGATTCTTCCGAAACTTGGGGCATTCCCTCAGGCTCGCGGAATAAAGTAACTCCGATCACCTCGCAAAAAATGCGTAAAGCGTCATCCGGGTTCGGAATGCCGTTTTCGACTTTCAGAACAAATGGGATCTTCTTGTTCATGAACACCTCATGAGCGAGAAACTTGCACAAGGTCGTGGTTTTCCCAACTCCAGGAGCTCCTATCAGGGCGATTTTATCAGTCGTGGGAGTTAGCTTCGTGCTGCGAAAACGATCCGACAAACCAACCGTTATTTCCTTTAGCACATCCGCCAATGGCTTATCCTTCATCTCCTGCCAAGAAGACCATGATTGAATTTCACCCAAGAGATTTAGATCAAAACCCGCCTTTCTCAATAAGCGAACCTTGTCGTTCGATTCATCGAATGAAACATCGCTTAGCCCTG
>NZLE01000051.1 GCA_002692605.1 Opitutia bacterium | reverse complement strand
CAATAAGTAAGCTATGCCTCAAGGGTTGGCAAACAAATATATAATAAAAACCCGCAACCTGACATAAACGGCACTTTTGCATCATAAAATGGTCTCGGGAGAGATAAAATTACTTCCGAATCATGCGTTTTCTCTGAACCCTCGGGAGGACGTCCCATTTACGAATTATCAAAGTTTCACTCTTTACGCTTGGACAATTTCAGAAATTCTTTTGGAATTCATTGTCTTACCCACATCCACAACCCATAACCGTTCCAACTATGTATAACACTATGGTGGCCCTTGCCCTGAAACACGCCCGAACTTGGATGCAGTTGCTTTGCTGTTTTCTCGGTGCTTCCTTCCTTCACGCCAATCCCCTCGTTTACAAGAGCGGACAGCCAAGTAAGGGAAAAAAGCTGGTTTTCGTTGCAAGCGATCATGAATACCGGGCCGAAGAGACCTTACCCGCTCTGGCTCGCATTCTTGCGGTGCATCACGGTTTCGACTGCACGGTTCTGTTCGGTCTCGATGAAAAAGGTGAGATTAAGGCCGGAGCTTCCAACATTCCCGGACTCGAAGCCTTGCGGCAAGCGGATGGCATGATCATTTTCACTCGTTTTCTCGCGCTTCCCGCCGAGCAAATGAAACATATCGACGATTACCTGAACCGTGCCGGTCCAGTGGTTGGCTTGCGTACTTCCACGCATGGATTCAAGTATGACGACAACCGCAAGAACGATCCCTACTACAAGTATCATTTTCGATACGAGGGAGAGGACTATCATGCGGGATTCGGTCATCAGGTGCTTGGACAAAGCTGGGTTGGGCATTACGGCCGCAATCACCGACAAAGCACCCGCATCGACTTGATTCCGAAAAAAAGCGGACACTCAATACTCCGAGGCGTCAGTAAGGTGCACGTACTGGCAGGCGGATACAACGCGGAGGCCCAAAAGGATTGGAACGTCCTGACCATGGCGCAACCTCTGATGACCATGGAACCGGACGGAGCGCCGGATCCCGACAAACCGCCCATGGCAAGTGAGTGGACCCGCCACTACGAAGGGAAGGATGGCAGGAAAGGCAGGGTTTTCACCTCTCTTTACGGAGCATCCGAGGATATTTTAAACCCGGGATACCGCAGGATGGTGATTAATGGCGTTTACTGGTCCCTTGGTTTGGAAAATCAAATCAAAGCGGATTCCACCATCGATTTCGTGGGGCCCTACGAACCCAACACTTTTAAGGGAGGCGGAGAGGCAAAGGGAGTCAAGCCCGCAATGTACGCCAAACTCGACAGTGCCATTCCCGCCAACAACAACACCGAACGGGTAAACCCGAAGGCAAAAAAGCCTGAGCCTTCCCAAAAGAAAACGGGCGGCTTGCCTCAGGGACGATTCCTTCGTATCACGATCCCCGGAGACAATAAGATTCTCACCTTAAACGAAGTCGAAATCTTCAGTGGTGGAAAAAATATTGCAAGGACCGGCAAATCCAAGCAATCCAGCACTGCCCATGGAGGAGTTGCCCAAAGAGCCACGGATGGAAAGAAAAACCCCGATTACAATGCAGGGGGTCAGACTCATACCAACGGCTCCAAGGACCCTTGGTGGGAAGTCGATTTGGGAAAAGCCCAAGCCATTGAAAAAATTGAAATATGGAATCGTACCGGATTTGAAAGCAGGCTGAATGACTTTTCGGTTTCCGTATTGGACCAAAACCGCAAGCCCGTTTTCGAAAAGTCAAAGGTGCGGGGCGCCCAAAGAATCGTTTTTGATCTCAAGGAAAAGGGAGAAATCGCCTACCTGACCTTTCCCGGAAAAAAAGAGAAGCCACCGGCCACCGGATCTCCGAAGGAAGCCGTTGCCGTACCCGATGGTTACAGGGATCCCGACCCCTTTTCCTTCCTCAAGGGCGACACCGTGGCAATTTTGGGAAATGGGTTGGCCGACCGGATGCAACATGATGGTTGGATGGAGACGCTTCTGCAAAGCGAGTTGCAGGGCAAGGAGGTTTCCTTTCGGAACATGTCGCTTTCCGGAGACCGCCCCAACTATCATCCCCGAAGCAAGGGGTTCACCCCAATGGACCAGTACCTTCAGCACGTCAAGGCGGACGTTGTCTTTGCCATGTTCGGATACAACGAATCCTTTGCAGGTCCGGATGCGGCGGACAGTCACCGCAGATTGCTCGTCGAATTCGTCGGTAAAATCCGAAGCTACAAGCCCAATGGAAAGGATTTTCCGCGGATCGTTCTTTTCAGTCCGATTGCCTTTGAGGATTTGAAGGACCGCAATTTGCCCAATGGCAGATCGCATAACCGAAACTTATCGGCATTTGCGCAAGCCACGGCTAGCGCCGCCAAGGAAGCCGGCGTCGCCTACGTAAATCTCTTTGATCCGACTCTGAAACTCTATCAGCAGGTCAAAGAGCCCATGACCATTAATGGAGTCCACTTGAACGAACGGGGGAACCGCAAATTGGCCGAAGTCATTGCAACGGCATTGTTTGGGAAAACGGTTTCTGCGACCCAAAAAGTTGAAAAGCTCAGGGAAGCGGTATTGGAAAAGAACTGGCATTGGATCAACCGATACCGCGCCACCGACGGAAACGATATCTGGGGTGGGCGTTCGGGGCTGCGATTTGTGGATGATCAATCAAATGCAGAAGTTCTTCAGCATGAGTTGGTTATGCTCGACGTTATGACCGCGAACCGGGACCGGTTGGTTTGGGCGGCTGCCCAAGGCAAGGACCATAAGGTGGATGATGGAAACGTTCCTGCTCCGGTTAAGGTGATTTCCAATGTGGGAGGCGGAAGCAGGAGTTCGAATGCGGACAAGGAGGGAACCACCAGCTATCTGAGTCCCGAAGAAAGCGCGAAGCGTTTAGCGGTACGGGATGGTTTTGAGGTGAGTTTGTTTGCGGATGAAAGGCAATTCCCCGAACTGATCAATCCGGTGCAGATGCAAGTGGATGCCAAGGGACGTCTCTGGGCGGCTGCCTGGCCGACCTACCCGATGTGGGAACCGATGAAGGAGATGAACGACGCTCTTTTGATTCTACCGGATGAGGACCGCGATGGAAAAGCCGACCGGGTGATTGAATTCGCCAAAGTTCACAACCCGCTTGGCTTTGAGTTTTGGAATGGTGGGGTCTTGGTGACGTCGGGCCCGAATCTTCTCTTTCTTCGTGACACGGATGGGGACGACAAGGCGGACGAGCGCTACGTCATTTTTCAGGGTTTGGGGACATCCGATACCCATCATGCCGCAAATAACCTGATTTTCGGACCGGACGGCGGTGTTTATTGGCAAAGTGGAATCTTCCTTCAACACAACCACGAGCATCCTTGGGGCCCTTCTTTGGCAACCGGGTCCTCCGCCATGTACCGTTTTGATCCGCGTCGTCATACCATTGCCCTTCATGGTGGAAACAGTCCAAATCCCCACGGGATAGCGTTTGACGATTGGGGCTATCACTACGCCACCGACGGAACCGGAGGGCGACCTTATCAGGTTCGTCCCGATGGAAAGGGTTGGAAGATGCATTCTCTGCTTAACAAGGAGGTTCGGCCGGTTCCCGCTTGCGAGGTTCTTTCCAGCGACAATTTCCCCGAGGAGATGCAGGGTGATTTTCTGATTTGCAATTCCATTGGTTTTCTAGGCATCAAACAGTACAAACTCCATCGTGACGGGGGCTACGAATTGACCAAGACGGTGGGTCGGGGCAGGGATGCGAAGAAAGTGACGGAAAAAACCAAACTCGGAGAAGTCTGGGGCACTCCCAACGGCGAAACCCTGAGGGTCACCAAGACTCTCGCCGACGGTTCCAAGCAAGACGAGGAGTCCGAGGGCTTTCTGTTGAGTGGAGACAAGAACTTCCGTCCCACCGATGCGATTTTTGGCTCGGACGGCGCTCTTTACGTTTCGGACTGGCAAAACGTCATCATCGGACATATGCAACACAACGTCAGAGACCCGAATCGGGATCACAAACACGGTCGAATCTTCCGTGTTTCCTACACCGGTAAGCCGATCCAGAAGGCGGTTAAAATCGATGGGGAACCATTGGAAAAACTCCTGGATAACCTTAAGCATCCCGTGGACGGGGTCCGTCACCGCACACGCATTGAGTTGAGCGAGAGGGAGACCGATGAAGTCATCAATGCCACTCAAAAGTGGATAAGGCAATTCGATCCGAAGAAAAAAGAGCATGCCCATCACCTGATGGAAGCCCTATGGGTTCATCAGCAGCACAACCGCAGAAACGGTCGCTTGTTGAACGATCTGCTGAAATCCCCTCATCCCCACGCCCGTATGGCCGCCCTGACGGTTCAGCATCATTGGTACAACGCCGATCCCACGAAGGGAAGTCAGGCAGTGGAGGAAGAAACCGTTGAAGTCTCCGAAAAGTCCGGGATTCTCTCTGATACTCCGGAATTGATCACGGTTCGCATTGGCACGGTTGTGGAAAAAATGAAATACGACTTGAGCGAATTCACGGTTAAGCCCGGAAAGAAGGTGAAGCTCATTTTCGCGAATCCCGATTTCATGCCTCACAATCTCGTTTTCACCAAGCCGAACAAGGCGGACTCCGTGGCCCAACAGGCGCTGACCTTGGGAGCCAAGGGATTCACCATGGCCTTTGTTCCCGAGAGCCCTGACGTCCTGTGGCACTCGAGCTTGGTCGATTATGGCAAGGAAGAGGAGATGTCGTTCACCGCTCCGACGTCCAAGGGCGACTACCCTTACGTCTGCACTTTTCCCGGTCATCACATCCTGATGCGGGGGATGATGAAGGTTCGCTAGCGCGGTCCGGGCAACTCTTCACCTCCTTACCTTCGGACAGCCTGCGATGAATAAAATCATCCTCTTCGGATTTCTTGTCGGATTTGCCTCCTGCCTTCTTTCGAAGCAGCCCAACGTGGTTGTTTTTCTCGTCGATGATCTCGGATACATGGATATCGGAGCGAATAATCCCAATTGCTTTTACGAAACTCCTCACATTGATCGTCTGGCTGCGACGGGCATGCGATTTACGGATGGCTACGCCGCCAATCCAGTCTGTTCGCCCACCCGTTACAGTTTGATGACCGGAAAGTATCCAACCCGGGTAAGGGCGACTAATTTCTTTTCCGGCAAACGTTCGGGCAAATTCAATCCCGCTCCCTTGCACGATAAAATGGATCTGCATGAGATAACCCTAGCTGAAGCGCTGAAGGATGAGGGATACGGGACCTTCTTTGCGGGCAAATGGCATTTGGGCCCAAGCAAGCAGTGGTGGCCTAAGGCTCAGGGCTTTGAGGTCAATATGGGCGGTTGGGCCAAAGGCGGACCGTATACCGGTAAGAAATATTTTTCCCCGTTCAAAAACCCCGAACTTCATCCGGATAGCCCGGAAGGCGAACATCTTCCCAATCGATTGGCGGAGGAAACCGCGAATTACATTCTCAAAAACAAGGAGAAGCCTTTTCTTGCCTATCTATCCTTTTATTCCGTCCACACTCCTCTTCAGGGACGCAAGGATTTGGTTGAAAAATATAAGAAAAGAGCGGCTGGAATTGCGGGAGCCGAGTTTGGTCCGCTCCATGATCGTAAGGTTCGTATTCTTCAAAAACACGCCGTCTACGCAGCTATGGTGGAAGCGATGGACGAAGCCGTTGGCAAAGTTCTTTCCGCTCTCGATGATGCGGGGTTGACCGATGACACCCTGGTCGTCTTTACCTCGGATAATGGCGGTCTTTCCACCTCGGAAGGAAGTCCCACCAGCAACCTGCCGCTCAAGGGAGGAAAAGGCTGGGTCTATGAAGGAGGCATCCGCGAGCCTTGGATTATCCGATACCCGGGGGTCACCGAACCTGGAAGCGTGAGCAGCGAGATGATCTGTTCGATCGATTTGCTTCCAACGGTTGCCGCATCCGCAGGCATTTCGCTGGAGCAAGCGGTTGACGGCATCGATTTGACCCCCGCCCTGAAAGGGGGCGAATTGAAGAGAGAGGCCCTGTACTGGCACTATCCGCATTATTCGAATCAGGGTGGTATTCCCGGAGGAGCCATCCGAATGGGCGAATACAAGCTTTTCGAAAATTACGAAGACGGAACCATATCGCTTTACAACCTCGAGAAGGACATTGGGGAAACCAAGGATTTGTCCGCCCTGGAAAGTGAAAGAGCGCGTAAAATGAGACGAAAACTTCATGCTTGGTACAAGCAGGTGGATGCGCGCTTTCTTCAGCCAAAGGGCGATTCCGGCATGCCCTGGCGCCCCTAAGTTTTTTTACCTCCCAACGCCTTTCGACTTAGTTTGGATTCATGAGAAAGCTCCTCATCGTCTTGTGTCTTTTTCTATTGAAGATTTCCGAGGGGAACGAGGCGGCAGTCCCCTTCAGTCCGGTAGATCGATGGTATGAGGTGTATCTCGGAGAGGCCAAGGTGGGCTACGCTCATGATCGAATGGTACTCCAAAGGGATAGAGTGATCAGCCAAAATGAATTTGTCATGAAACTGAACCGGGCCGGACAGACTCTCGAAGTTCGCTCGACTCAGCAAACGATCGAAAAGCCAAATGGGGAATTGGTTGAGTTCTCCACGGAAATGAAAATGGCGGGAATTCCGATCACCAAGCGGGGACGAGTCGAGGGGGAGGAACTCGTGATTCGCGAAAAGCAGTTTATTCAAGCCAAGGAGAATCGGTATCCTTTCGACGAACGGGGTAAAATGAGTTGGGGGATACGCCGGGAATTTCTCAAGCGGGGATTCAAGAAAGCGGGCAAGGAATATTCCATACTGGTCTATTCGCCCGATATGGGGATGAGGGCGCCTTCGCAGGCGAAGGTTCGTTGTCATGGGAAAAAGACCTTTCGCCAAGGCGGTCAGACAGTCGAAGGCTATGAATTGGATTTGGAGTTGAGCGGTCTTCTCGGTTCAGTCAAATCCAAGTCCTGGTTTGATGAGGATGGNGTCGCGGTCGGTACGAGCATGAGCATGGGCGGTATGAACATTTCTTTGATCCGAGTCGCAGAGAAAAAAGCCAAAACCATGAATGCAAAGGTACCTGAAGCCCTTCTTGATTCGGTCGTTTCNCTGGGTCAGGAGATTCCCGGAAAAAGCCGGAGGACGGTCTTTGTGCTTGAACCGATTCGGGGGGAGTTCACTTCAAAGTTGCCTCAGGNCGCCAATCAGAAAGTCAATGCCCTCGAAGGGGGAATCTTCGAAGTGGAAGTTCTTTCCGANACTTCGGCCTTGCTNGGNAAAGGNGAACCCGCNCAAGATATGGAGGAATTTTTGGAATCCAACGTCTATCTGGATTCTTCGGACCCTCTGATTGANGATCTTGCCGAAAAAGCGAAAGGGAAAGGGAAGGGCANTGCTGAAATTGCCAAATCACTGACCACTTTCGTTCACCGCTACGTTGCCTCGAAGAATTTCTCGGTTGGGTTTGCCAGCGCCAGCGANGTGGCCAGAAACCGCGAAGGGGACTGCACCGAACACTCCATCCTTTTGGCTGCGATGGGCAGGGCGGTGGGGATTCCCTCACGGGTTGCCACGGGTCTGGTCTACACCAAGCGATTTCAGGATCGACGCGACGTTCTGGTTTATCACATGTGGACCCAATTCTTCGTCGACGGAAAGTGGATCAACTATGATTCGGCGCTGGGTTACGAGTCTTGCCCCGCGGATCGGATTCTTCTTGCGGTCAGTTCTTTGAAGGGCGAAGACTTGATCGAATCCATGCTTCCGGTCATGGAATTCATTCAAAACCTGAAGATTCGCCTCAAATCCAGCAAGTGAGCTTAGGCTTTCCTCGAAGATATATNTAAAAATCCGTTCTAAGCCAGNAAACTCACGGGCTCTCCGTACGACTCATGAATAAGACCTATCTCAAAGCGCTGTTTTGCCATCTGTTCCTTTGTTTTTTGCAAACTTCGGTTTGGAGCAGGGATTCCGCTCCCAACGTCGTCTTGGTGATGACCGATGATCAGGGCTACGGAGATCTGAGTTGCCACGGCAACCCAATCCTGAAAACACCAAACCTCGATCGTTTGCACGACGAATCCGTCCGTTTCACCGATTTTCACGTCAGCCCCTTTTGCACGCCGACGAGAGCCGCTCTGATGACCGGAAATTATCCGGGAGTCACCGGCGCCTACCGAACCAGCGCAGGTCGGACCATGATGCACGCATCCGAGAAGACTCTGGGGCACCTGTTTTCCGAAAACGGGTATGCGACCGGCATGGTGGGCAAGTGGCATTTGGGGGACAATGCCCCTCACCGCCCGCAGGATCGTGGCTTTCAGGACGTGGTCTGGCATCGTTGCGGTGGNGNGGGTCAGGCTTCCGATCATTGGGGTAATGATTATTTTGATGATACCTACGAACGGGTCCGGCCNGGCAGCAGGGAGGGATCCTTTGAAAAGTTCGAAGGATATTGCACTGACGTGTGGTTTCGCGAGGCCATGCGCTTCGTTACCGCAAATAAGGATAAGCCCTTTTTTTTGTACTTGGCCACCAATGCCCCTCACGGCCCTTTCCGGGTCGCTCCGGAATGGGCCGAGCCCTATCGGAAGGAAGAGGTCAACAATCCCAATTTCTTCGGCATGATTGCAAATTTCGATCATAACCTCGGACTATTGCGCAAACGACTTGGGGATCTGGGCATCTCAGAGCGCACAATCTTCCTTTTTTTGACCGACAACGGCACCGCCGCCGGTTGCCGGTTCGAAGAACTCGATAACGAACCGAGTCTTGGCTTCAACGCCGGTATGCGAGGGAAAAAATCTTCCATCTTCGATGGAGGTCACCGGGTTCCCTGCTTCATTCATTGGCCTGCGGGCGGATTGGTTGGCGGAAAGAAGGTCGAAACGCTGTGCGCCCATATCGACCTTCTTCCTACGCTGGCCGACTTGTGCGGTTTGCCTGCGCCGAACGAATCCTATGACGTCGATGGAAAATCCTTGGTTCCCCTTCTTGATGGAAGCGGCCGGAATTGGAAGCGAAGCCATCATTTCATTCAATACCATGGTGGACGGGGAAATACCGATCCCCTGGGAGCAGGAGTTAATTCCGTGATTTTGACTGAGCAATGGAGATTGCTCAGGAATCCGAACGCTCCCGAACTTTACGATATCGAAGCGGATCCAGCCCAGCGGAAAAACCTGGCATCACGCTTTCCACGAATTGTCGAGGAACTCGAACTTGCGTACGAACCTTTTTGGCAACGTGTGTCCAAAGGACTGCGACCGGTACCGATTGCAGTCGGGGACCCCACTGAAAACCCGGCCGTTCTGTGTTCTCAGGATTGGAGGCCCGACAGCGGAAATCCGCCTTGGAATTTCAATGGAATAAAGAAGATTCCCAAAGTGACCCATCCCTGGTTGGTTANAGTGATGCGGNCAGGGAAATACCGCATTACCNTACGGCAGTGGCCCAAAGAGGCGGAAAAACCCATCCTTGCAAATCGGGCGTTGCTCAAGATCGCAGGCAGTCAAAGGGAATCCGCAATCAAACCCGGAAGTTCAGGCGTGGCTTTCGAAATGACACTTCCCGAAGGAATCACCGAACTTTGGACTTATTTGTTTAACGAGGCCGGAGAAGTCGGTGGCGCTTATTTCACCGAGGTCGAAGCCCTGTGAGTTTTTCTATGCGATGCTTCCGATTGAGGCTTGGAAGATTTCACTTTTTTCTTCTTTCTTGGATTCTGACNTAACCTTCCATCCTCAACCCGCTCATGACTGCCCGAATTTTTTCCCTATCTTTTCTTTTCTCCGTATTCATTCAGGCCTCGCCCTATCCGAACGTCATTTTCGTTCTTGCCGATGATTTGGGCATTGGGGACGTTTCCCCCACCAACCCGGACTGCAGGATCAAGACCCCGCATCTCCAAAAAATGGCGGATGAGGGGATTACCTTTCTTGACGCCCATTCCTCGAGTTCCGTTTGCACTCCGACAAGATACGGTGTGCTCACCGGTCGATACAATTGGCGGTCTAGGCTTGCCCGCGGGGTGCTGAGCGGAACGAGCGAACACTTGATCCCGGCCGAGCGGGCGACCGTTGCCCATTTGCTGCAATCGGTCGGTTATCATACTCAGATGATCGGAAAATGGCATCTTGGATGGGACTGGGCCAAGGCGGACAAGAGTGAAGGGAGGTGGAAGGACATCGATTTCTCCAAACCCGTGAAAAACGGACCCGATATCAACGGCTTCACCAATTACTACGGCCACTGCGGTTCTCTGGACATGCCTCCCTACGTCTGGGTGGACACGGGTAGGATCACCGCCCAACCGGACCGGGAAGAGGGTGTCACGAGCAGCGAAGACCGCTACGGATGGTATCGCAAGGGTCCGATTGGCTCCGATTTTCGCATTGATGAGGTGTTGCCTCACTTGTTTGAGAAAAGCGTGACCTACGTNAAGGANCGGGCAAAGGGCAAAAAGCCTTTCTTTCTCTACTTGCCGCTCCCCGCCCCCCATACCCCGATCGTTCCCGTGCCTCCGTACAAGGGNGCCAGCAAGATGAATCCGTACGCGGACTTCATGATGCAGGTGGACGGGCACATGGGAGAACTCCTTGCCGCCTTGAAGCAGGCTGGCATTGATGACGACACTCTGGTTTTTTTCACCAGTGACAACGGTTGCTCNCCTCAAGGCAACTTTGAAAAACTCGCGGAATTCGGTCATGATCCGAGCGCAGGTTATCGTGGGCACAAGGCCGACATTTACGAAGGCGGTCACCGGGTTCCCCTAATCGTCCGCTGGCCCAATGGGATCAAGGCCGGACAGACCACCTCGGCCCTGGCATGCCTGACCGANCTTTACGACACCATGAGGGATATTACCGGACAGAAAAAAAAGGATCAGGGGGGGGAGGATTCCTTCAGCCTCGTTCCAGCCTTCAAAGGCAAGTCCATGACAACCCGTTCCACACTTATCAGTCATTCCATCGCAGGTTCCTTTTCCATTCGGCAGGGAGATTGGAAACTGTGCCTCTCCGCAGGCAGCGGGGGATGGAGCGCTCCCCGTGAAAACGATGCCAAGAAGCAAGGCTTGCCTTCCATCCAATTGTTTAACCTGAAACTGGACAAGGGAGAGAAGAACAACTTGCAGGCAAAGAACGCCTCCAAACTGAAGGAACTGATCGGTCTGCTCGATCGGGAAGTCAAAAACGGTCGAAGCACCAAGGGTAAAAAAGTGCCCAATGACCGAGAGGTATCTTATCTTCCCGCAGGATTCAACTTACCATGATCACAATATTCAACGGAAGGATTCGGTTATGAAACGTCATTCGATTGCGACACTACTCCTTGCCTCCGCCGCTTCCCTTTTTTCTGAAACCTGGGAAATCAAAAATCATGCGGAGTGGAAAAGAAACGTTCAGTCCAGTGACGGAATTCTCATTGAGAAGGGTTTGGTTTCTCCTGAGGGTCGAACCGGTCACTTCAAGACCAAGATCAGGAAATTCAAATCAAAAAAATCTCCCCAATCCCTCACGCTCAATCAATCGCCCGTATGGCAAAACTGGGAGGAGATCCCGGGAGTCGGACCATCCAACCTTGGCGATGCTCCCGTCTTTCTCGCCAAAGGGCCGAAGGACTACTGGATGTTTGGCCGATATAGGCATCCGAGACCCGCAAAAGGACAAACCGTCAAAAACTTCAAGGTGGAGGATGCCCAACTCGAGGGATTCGAGGTCCCCCTTAAGACAACGCCCGACGAAAATCAATTCAACGCGCCGGGTGGCTTGGAGCAGGGATTGGGCGGTTACCACGCATGGCAAAGCAGGGACATGAAGATCTGGGTGCATCACGGCCCGGTCACTCCGGGATTTGCCAGATGGACCACGACCGCGGAACAGGTGGAAGGAAAGACCTACATTTATTATGATTTTCCCAACGATCAGGATCCACACCTAATTATTGACGAGGACCTGACCGATGGGAAGCCGGGTAAAAACATGGGCATGGCATTAAATGATCCGTCCCATGGTTCCGATTGCGCCGTGATCCGCGACCTTGAAGGAAATTTCCACATCATTTTCGAAGACTGGAGCCCCATTAATGCCCGCACGCACTCCTGGGACTCCCCCCTCGCCGGACATGCCGTCAGTCCCAACGGAATCGATCAATTCAAGATCGTCGAACCTGCGGTGGATCATCGTACCAAACCAACCGGCGAAACCGCGGAATACCTCCATCCTCACTGGGTAAAGGAAAACCCCAAAAGATTTACCACCAACGTGGCCGAATATCAGGTACACGAACCCGAGCAAGACGCATACGGCGACTGGGCATCGATTGCAATCGGTGGACAGTATTATCTGTTTTGCGATTTTCATCCTGCGAATGAGAAAATCCGCATTGGTTGGTTCACCTCATCCAGCATCAACCAACCCTTCGAGTTCTGTGGGGAAATCGGTCGTGGTCATCCGGATCCCGACATCGGATTTGCCGAAGGAAAATTCTACATGATCACCCAGACCGCTCACGACTACGTAAGTCCCGGCCCCTGGGTTGAAAAAGTCGAATCCCGGGTTGGCGTGGACGTGAACGACAACGGAAAAATCGATCAATGGACGGATTGGAAGGAACTGAAGGAAAGCTACGACTATATTCGGGGATTTTCGAAACAGATCGAAAAGTCACCGGCGACTTTAGATCTCTCTGGTCTTCCCTCTGGCTTCGGCTTTCAGGTGGAAGTTAGAATGACGGATACGACCAGTAACCGATCAAAACCCCTGCTTCAGCAATTGGCCCTGTCTTTTGAATAGGGCTTTGGACAAGCTTAATTTGCAATGAAACGGATTCATTTATCTACCTTATCTTGGGCATTCATCCTTCTCTTATGCCCGTTCTTTTCGACAGTCCAGGCCTCAGAGTCCTTTTTCAACGAAAAGGATTTCACCGGATGGAGCGCCAACGATATGTCCTTCTGGTCGGTACGGAATGGAGAAATCGTTGGAACCAATGGAGAGCAGCGCGTTCCCGGCAACCAGTTCCTGTGGTATGATGAGAAAGTAGGGAACTTCCACCTCTCGCTTCAGGTCAAGCAAGTGCCCTTCGCAGGCAATGGAGGCATACAGTTCCGTTCCGAACGCCGGCAAAACGGATCCGCAGTTGGATACCAAGCGGATATTGGAAAGGGATGGTGGGGGTCGCTCTACCATGAGCATGGTCGAAAAATTCTCGCAAAAAACAAATTAAAGGAGGACCAATACCTCAAGCCCGAACAATGGAACAGCTATGAAATATTGGCCGTTGGACACCGCATATGGTTGGCCATCAATGGTAAGATAACCGTGGCCGTGCGAGATCCGATCGGAGAGCTTGACGGGCAAATCTCTCTCCAGATTCACGGGGGCATTCCCCAAAAAATCATTTACCGAAAGCTTAGTCTGACCCGGAATCCTAAAGTTGAAATATTAGGCATGAAAGAGTCCGAATTGAACGCACTGCTTGCCTTGGCGCCGAAAGGGTTCGTCCAGCCTTTGAACAAAAGCAATAAGTAGGAAGGACTTTGCTGAACTCGAACCGTTTCCGCGACTGCCTGCTATGAATAAAAAACCTAAGACGAATAAATGAAGAATAAATTCCTACTGATCACTCTTTCCCTCTTGAACTTCTCCGTCGCGGCCAAGCCCAACATTGTCTTCATACTTGCCGATGACATGAGCCGCGACACCTGGGGCGCCTATGGGGGAAAGGAATGCAAAACTCCAAACCTTGACCGCTTGGCCAAGGAAGGAGCCCGTTTCGATCGGGCTTACTGCTCAGTCGCCATGTGCGCTCCCTTCAGGCAGGAACTGTACAGCGGGCGTTCCCCGTGGAGAACGGGGACTCTGCCGAACCATTCGAAGTCGGTGGAGGGCACCCAAAGCATCGTTCATTATCTCAAGCCCCTTGGGTACCGGGTCGCCCTGTTGGGAAAATCTCACGTCGGACCGAACGAGTGCTACCCCTTTGAGAAATTGGGCGAAGTAAGCAAGAAAATCGATGCCAATCCGGATATTCTTGCGAAATCCCGCTCCTTTTTCCAGGACTGCGAAAAGAAAGGGGATTCCTTCTGTCTCTTCATTGGTTCTCATGATTCGCACGCTCCTTTCACCACGGGCGATCCATCCGCCTACGACGCAAGCAAACTGACGGTTCCGCCCTATTGGGTGGANACCCCGGAACTCAGGGAAGAGATGGTGAAGTATTATGCTGAGATAACCAACTTCGACCGGCTTGTGGGCATGATGAGANAGGAGCTTGAGAAAAGAAAACTCTGGGACGAAACCGTGTTCATGGTTTGCAGCGAACAAGGCACTCAACTTCCCTTTGCCAAGTGGACCTGCTACGATAACGGTTTGCGCACCGGTTTGGTGATGCGTTGGCCGGGGGTGACCCGACCCGGTTCGGTGGTCAGGGAACTCGTCTCAACGGCAGACGTAACGCCCACGTTGGTGGATGGATTGGGAGGGAGCTTGGACAAGGGAGCCTGCGATGGAAAAAGCTTTCTGGCCTTGCTTAAGGGAGAAGGTTCTGCCCTGCGCGATTACGTCTACGGGGCTTTCACCAACTGTCGAATCATTGCCAACCGGGAACGGGTTTTTCCCATTCGTACGATCCGTGACAAAGGGTATTCCCTGATCTTCAATCCGAACCATCGGAGCATTACCTCCAACCTCACGCTGAGCCAGGCTCTNAAGTTGAAAAACGGGGGCGGTGAGGCTGGGGAAGTNCTNAATACCGCGGCTTCNTGGGTTCCTCTGGCNGATGACGANGAACATGCAAAGGCATTGGTTGAGAAACTCCACCGCCGGTCGAAGTACGAATTGTATGATTTGAGGAAGGATCCCTACGAACTCTCAAACCTGGCCAAAAAGGGTAGCCATGCGAAGGTTATGAATCGGCTCAAGTCCAAACTCCACGCAAAACTCGAGGAACTGGGAGATGCGGATCCCATTGCAACCGAAAGAAATTTTATCGCTCAAAATAAAAAATAAGGGTTGTCCCGGGTCCCAATGCCCCAATATTGTTTTGGTATGAAATTACAAATATTTGTAATGATTTCACTTTTTGCCCAAATCGGAGCGGCCAAGGTTGGGAAGCCCAACATGATTGTGATTATGTGCGACGATTTGGGNTATGCGGACGTCGGNTTCAACGGATGCAAGGACATTCCNACGCCTCACATTGATTCCATTGCCGGGAACGGAGTGCGTTGCGCCAACGGGTACGTTGCCTACCCCGTCTGTGGCCCTTCGCGNGCCGGGTTCATGACCGCCCGCTATCCCCAAAGGTTTGGCTTCGAGAGAAACCCCCAATACCAGCCTCAGGATCCCGATATGGGCCTCACCCGAGAGGAGAAAACCATTGCGGAACTCCTGAGGCCCGCCGGTTATCATTCCGGGATTATTGGAAAGTGGCATTTGGGCGCTCACATTCCCACCAGCCATCCGATGAAGCGTGGATTCGACGAGTTTTACGGACATTTGGGAGGTGGCCACGTCTATTTCCCGGAAAAACTNACCATTCGAAGAAGCCAGGATGCCAAGGGNGAGTCCGAAAGCTACCGCACCTGGTTGATGAAAAATTTCGAACCGGTTCCTCCGCGAAAATACCTGACCGATGACTTTTCCGATGAGGCGGTTTCCTTCGTCGAACGGAACAGNGATTGGCCGTTCTTTCTCTTTCTTTCCTACAACGCCCCGCACACCCCCCTGGAAGCAACGGAAAAATATTTGAATCGTTTTAGCGACATCCAAGATCCAAAGAGAAAAACCTACGCGGCTATGGTGAGTGCCGTGGATGATGGGGTTGGGCGGGTCTTGAAGGAAGTGCGCAGGCATGGTTTGGAAGAGAAAACCATCATCTGCTTTCTTTCCGACAATGGAGGTCCGACCTCCAAGAATGCCTCCCGAAACAATCCGCTTCGGGGGGATAAGGGAGATGCCTGGGAGGGCGGTTTCCGCGTTCCTTTCGCTCTTCAGTGGAAGGGTCGATTGCCGCAGGGCGCCGTCTATCAAAAACCCGTGAGCGCATTGGATTTGGGCGGGACCGTGGTGGCTCTCTCAGGCGCTGAAGTTCCCGAAGGAAAACCTCTGGATGGCGTCAACCTGATCCCTTATCTTACGGGGGAGAACAAGGGGGCGCCTCATGAAGCGATTTATCTTCGCCAATTCGATCGCAACCGGTTCGCGGTGCGTCAGGGCAATGAAAAGATTTTGATTCCCTGGAAGGGGGGAAAGGCTAAACTCTACGATCTCGGAAAGGATCTTGGCGAATCAACCGACCTGGCCGATCGCTTTCCGGATAAGGTCGAGCATTTGAACCGCTTGCGTATCCAATGGAACAGGCAATTGCGGGAACCCACCTTTCTCGGTCTGCTTCATCTTCCGAACAGGAAGAAAAAACCATAGTTGTGATTTTTCCAAAATGAAACTATTCCTAGTTCTNGTCGTTTGATCTCATAGTTACACTTATCATGTTCACCTGTCGCTTATTCGTTTCCTGTCTTTGCCTGATGGGCATTGGCCCGCTGAGTTTTTCCGCGGTCGCGGCGGACTCCAATAAAAAGCCAAAGCGCAAAACTGCTCAAAACTCAGTCACACCGCTTCCCCAAATCCGCAACTCTCCTCAAAGTCAGCCACAGATCAAATTCCGGATGAGCGAAGAGCAAATCAGTTCGGCGGCCTTGTGGATTGACCGTTTTGTCGGAGAAGGCTTGAAAAAGGCAGGGTTGCAACCGAATCCACCCGCTGATGATTTTGTCTTTTTGCGACGGATTTATCTCGATGCCGCAGGTAGGATTCCCACTGATGACGAGTCCGCCGACTTCCTTTCGGACAAGGATCCCGAAAAACGCAGGAAATTGATTGATCGTTTGCTTCTTTCGGATGGATACCGCTCTCACTTCTTCAATTGGTTGGCGGATTTGCTCCGTCACAAGCAAAACGTCAGGCGAACGAGCTACAACCATTACGAAAGGTGGCTNAAGGATCAAATTGCCCTCAACCGTCCGTGGGACGAGATGGTCTTCGATATGCTTTCGGCGGAGGGGAGCGTCGCCCAATCCGGTCCCGCCGGATATCTGCTGCGGGATCCGGGTATGCCCTTGGATAATTTGTCCAATACCCTGACCATTTTNCTNGGGGCGAACGTGGCCTGCGCTCAATGCCACGATCATCCTCTCGCGGATTGGACTCAAAGGGAATACTTCGAACTTGCCGCCTTTTTCGGNGCGACGGACGTCAGTGACCGAGACCCGCGAAAAGTCGGCAATAAGCTTCGCAATGAGCAACTTTCGAAGCAAGACGTCATTCAGGCCGTGGCCCCCAANTTGGCGAGGGTTCGCACCAAGTCCCATCAAACCCTGCGGTTTCCCGATGATTACGCCTACGATGACGTCAAACCGGGTAGCCGCGTCGAACCCCTGCTTTTCATTTGGGAGTCGGGTGATGAAAAGGGACCGGCTTATGCGGTCGATCACCAGAATCCGAAAAACCTTCGGGCCAGTTTCGCCCAATGGCTGACCCATGAGAAGAATCCACGCTTCGCCGCCACCATTGCCAATCGTCTTTGGCAGCGATCCTTTGGTCTGGGTGTGCAGGAACCGCTTGAGGACCTTGACGACCTGAGCAAGTCCGCCAANCCGGCTCTGCTGCAACTGCTTGGCCAGNTTATGGTGAAGGCGGGATTCGACCTGCGCGAATTCCAACGGGTTCTGTTCAACTCCCGAACCTACCAGGCAAAGTCCAGCGTGACCCCCGAGATCGGAAAGTCCGAACAGTATCTTTTCCCTGGTCCCGTCTTACGCAGGATGACGGCGGAGCAGACTTGGGATTCGATACTCGCTTTGGTCATCGGCGAGAAATTGGACGACTACAAGATCGATCGCTCCCATCGGGTCACCCGTTATCAGTTTCCCTTCGATCAGATGTCGGACTCCGAAGTGACCAAGATGGTGCTGTCCATGAAGAAGTCCGGGCACCTGACCAAGGGAAACGGCAGCCGGTTGAACGAATTGGATTACGTGAACGGGAAACGTCCCTTGAAGATCGGTTCTCAGTTTCTTCTTCGGGCGTCGGAAATGCAGCAACCCGCCAAGGACGATCATTTCCTGCGAATGTTCGGGCAGTCCTCGAGGGAACTGGTCAACGATTCGAGTTCGGAAGGAAGCATTCCGCAAACCCTCATGCTGATGAACGGTGAGGTTCAGGCAATGCTCGCCGACAAGGAATCGAGGCTCAGCGCCAAACTCAAGAAAAGCGGGGGTCTCCGACCAGCCGTGGAGTTCCTTTTNCTAAGNTTCTTTGGCAGACCGCCCACCCCGGACGAGTTCGAAGCGATCGAGGAATCCTTGCGCTCCGGCATGAAGAAAGAGGATCTGACCTGGGCTCTTTTCAATTCCACCGAATTCTTATTCGTACAATAACCGAAAAAATCTTTTGCACTATGAATTCTTCTTTCATTGACCGTCGCCAATTCGTCGAACGTTGCGCCTTGGGAGCCTTTGGCCTCTCGATTCTNCCCAATCTNTCCGCCGTTCCATCGGTTGCGGGCCAAAATGGCTTCGGCAAGGCCAAGAGGATCATTTTCCTGCAGGTCAGGGGGGGNATGAGTCACATCGATACCTTCGATCCGAAGGATGGGAAATCCAAGGGTCCCGGAAAGGCGATCCGGACCAAATCCGACTTTCAGGTAACCGAGTATTTGCCCAAGATCGCAGGCATTGCCGATAAGATTGCCGTTATTCGGAGCATGACCGCGAAAGTAGGTGTTCACGGACCCGCTCAATATTTCATGCGCACCGCTTTCACCGAAAGAAACACCATAAAGCATCCCAACTTGGGGGCCTGGGCTCAGCATTATCTGGGGGAAAGTCACGACACGCTTCCTTCCTCCGCTTGCATCAATGCCGGCGCCAAGCACGGCAACGGTTTTTTCCCCACCGCCTACAGTCCCATTCCCATCCTAAATCCCAGCACGGGACTGCGTAACATACGGACCCGAGGCGGGAGCGAAGCCCTGAGCCAACGATTGGCTCTGTCCGAAAAGCTCAGTTCCTTTTTTTCCGCCAGGTTCCCGGATCCTCAAGTAAAATCCTATCGGGAGTTTTACGACAATACGCTCCGGCTTTTACGGAGCAAAGATCTCGATTCCTTTGATTTGAACAAGGAATCCTCGGCGATGCGTGAAAAATACGGCATGGGAAAGTTCGGACAGGGTTGCCTCTTGGCCCGACGCCTGGTTGAGACAGGCGTTCGGTATGTGGAGGTGTCCACCGACGGCTGGGATATGCACAATAACCTGGAAAGTGAAATGCAGGACCTGAGCCCTGCTTTCGATCAAGCCTATGCCGCTCTCATCTCGGACCTGGATGATCGTGGTATGCTCGATGACACCTTGGTGGTCATGGCGACCGAATTCGGCCGTAAGCCCCAGTTCAACGGAAATGGCAGGGGACACTATCCAATCTGTTACAGCACCGTTCTTGCCGGCGGCGGGGTGAAACGCGGGTTCGTTCATGGTTCCAGTGACAAGGAAGGAGCATACCCCGAGGATCCGGTCACGGTGCACGATCTTCATGCCACCATCGGTTGGGCCGCAGGGTTACCTCTGGACAAGGAAGTCCTGACTGCTTCCGGTAGACCCTTCGTAGTCGGTGGGGCGAAAGCCAAGCCGGTGATGGGCTTGTTCGCCTAATTCACTCTCGTCACAGGCCATGACCAGCCGGCTCAAGGGGGTGGTTTTCGACATGGACGGCGTAATCATCGACAGTGAGCGCACCCATTACCTTGCCATTTGCGAAGCGATGGGCGAGGGGATGAAGCAAAGCTACGAGACCTTCCTGGCAAAATGCACTGGGGGAGACGAGCGTTTTGCCATGGGCCGCTTGGCGGAACTGTCTGGGATTGAATATGACGAATCATTATTTCAGGAATGGTCGAGAACCAAGGCTTTAGCCTATGAGAAATTAGTCAGGAAATCAGCCACTGCGATGCCGGGGGCGGTTGATCTCGTCTGTTCGGTGGCGGAAAAGTTTCCTGTTGGACTGGCCACTGGGTCAAGAAGGTCCGATGTAAATGCGGCTTTTGAAGTGCTTGCAGATGGTAAACTTAAGGGAGTTTTTCAATCCATCGTCACCAGTGATGACGTCGCAAAACCGAAGCCCGATCCGGCCACCTATGCTCAGGCAGTCGATGGACTAGGCATTCCTTCCCAAAATTGTCTGGCAATCGATGATTCTCCCAATGGGGTCGCCTCCGCAAAAAAGGCCGGTATGAAAGTTTTGGGAATTACCGTAATTCATGACGTGTCCAGCCTTCGGGAAGCAGACTTTCATCTGTCTTCGTTGGAAGCTTTGAATCCAAATGATCTCGTATCAATATTTGAAAACTTGAATTAAATACAAAACCGAAACCATGAAATTCCTTTCTCTCCTGATTTTTTCTCAAATCTTTCTTTGTATGATCGATTTGCGTGGTTCTGCCTTAAAAGCGCGACCTAATATTCTTTGGCTGGTTGTGGAGGATCAATCCAAGCACTACGGTTTTAACGGAGAAAAATTAGTGCACACTCCGGTACTCGATGAATTGGCGGCTAATGGCGTACGCTTTATCAATGCATCAGTGACCGCGCCGGTGTGCTCGACAGCTCGTTCAGCATTAATT